>JBBSSF010000179.1:0-7179 GCA_038242345.1 Hyphomicrobiales bacterium | reverse complement strand
CCTCGGCCTCGTCGGCTTCGGTGTCGATCTCGACCAGATTGTCCGCCGGCTCGTCCACCGGCTCCTCGACCAGGTCCTCGATCTCGTCCTCGGGCTCGGGCGGCATCGGCCGGACGGCAAGCGCCGGGATGATCTCGCCGGGCGCGCGCAGCACCGGCTCGCCGCGGTCGATCGCCAGATGCGCGCCCTGAAGGGTCTCGTCAGCGGCGATCGCCACGGTCAGGCCGAAGCGGGACTCGATCTCGGCCAGATGCTTGCGCTTCTGGTTGAGGATGTAGAGCGCCACCGAGGTGCGGGTGCGCACCGTCAGATGGTTGTTCGGGTTCTTGAGCAGATAGTCTTCCAGATGCCGCAGCACATGCAGGGCGACCGACTCCGTGGAGCGGATCGTGCCGGAGCCATGGCAGTGCGGGCAGACCTGGGTGGAGCTTTCGACCACGCCGGTGCGGATGCGCTGGCGCGACATCTCCAGGAGGCCGAAATGGGAGATCCGGCCGACCTGGATGCGGGCCCGGTCGGACTTCAGCGCATCCTTGAGCCGCTTCTCGACGGCCCGGTTGTTGCGCTTCTCCTCCATGTCGATGAAGTCGATCACGACGAGACCGGCCAGGTCGCGCAGCCGCAGCTGGCGCGCCACCTCGTCGGCGGCCTCGAGGTTGGTCGAGAGCGCCGTGTCCTCGATATTGTGCTCGCGGGTCGACTTGCCCGAGTTCACGTCGATGGAGACGAGGGCTTCGGTCTGGTTGATGACGATGTAGCCGCCGGACTTCAGCGTCACCTGGGGGCTGAACATCGCATCGAGCTGGGCCTCGACGCCGAAACGGGTGAAGACCGGCGTGATCTCGCGATAGGGCTTCACATTCTTCGCATGGCTGGGCATCAGCATGCGCATGAAGTCCTTGGCCTCGCGATAGCCCTCGTCGCCGCCGACGAGAACCTCGTCGATGTCCTTGTTGTAGAGGTCGCGGATCGACCGCTTCACCAGGCTGCCTTCCTCATAGACGAGCGAGGGCGCCGAGGAGCGCAGCGTCAGGTCGCGCACATTCTCCCACAGACGCAGCAGATATTCGAAGTCGCGCTTGATCTCGGCCTTGGTGCGGGCCATGCCGGCGGTGCGCACGATGACGCCCATGCCCTCCGGCACCTCCAGCTCCGAGGCGATCTTCTTCAGCCGCTTGCGGTCGATGACCGAGGTGATCTTGCGCGAGATGCCACCACCGCGGGCGGTGTTGGGCATCAGCACCGAATAGCGGCCGGCCAGCGACAGGTAGGTGGTCAGCGCAGCACCCTTGTTGCCGCGCTCTTCCTTCACCACCTGCACCAGCAGCACCTGACGGCGCTTGATGACTTCCTGGATCTTGTAGGACCGCCACGACCGGCGCTGGCGCCGCTCGGGCACCTCTTCCATGGCGTCCTCGGCGCCGACGCTCTCGACGACATCCTCCTCGTCGCCGCCGGCGACCGCGTCGTGATCGGTGTCGGACGCATCGGCATCGCGGTCGGTCTCGCCGGCGGCGTCGCCCTCCTCGCTCACCGCGGCAGCGGCCGGGGCCGCGGCGGCCCTGGGCTCGTCGCGGTCATGATGCTCCTCGGCCGCGCGGGCTTCCTCGTCGAGGAGCGCCTGCCGGTCGGCCATCGGGATCTGATAATAATCGGGATGGATCTCGTTGAAGGCGAGAAAGCCGTGGCGGTTGCCGCCATATTCCACGAAGGCAGCCTGGAGCGAGGGCTCCACGCGGGTGACCTTGGCGAGATAGATGTTGCCCCGCAGGGGCTTGCGGCTTGCCGCCTCGAAATCGAACTCCTCTACGCGGTTTCCGCGCACCACCACGACCCGGGTCTCCTCCGGGTGGGTGGCATCGATGAGCATCTTGTTGGCCATGAGGGGAACGCTCCGCGTCCTCCGCCGGGGCGCGCCGGGCCGGCCGGCCGGCGCGCGAATCCCAAGGCGAAGTCGCTCTGTGTCTGATCGGAAAGGGGTGCCGGATGGAGGCACGACGCCGACGACGGTCGCTCCACGGCGCGCGGTCCCGGCGGATGAACCACCGTTTCCAGAAGCGCTGTCCGGGATGTATGCCGCGTCATCGTTGCGGTCGCACCTTCGAAGAGGGGCCTGGACGCCCGGAAACCGGGCCGCCCGGGGCGGGAAGAAAAAGGACGGACCGGCGGAGAGCGCGATCCGGTGTGTCCGGGAAAGGGCCCCGGTGCCGATACCTTCCGCTGCCCCGATTCCGCCCGCGGGCGGACCGTCACCGGACGAAGGGTGCAACCCGCTGGCCGTGTTCGGGGGCCGCGCGGCTCCGGGCTGGCCGGTCCGAACATGAGGTGCGACGACAGCGCCCTTCGGGAAAACCGGGTCTGTCTCACGGGGAGACAAGACCAGCAGGTTCTACCGTCCGCATCATGCAAGGGTCACGCCAGCCTTCGGGGTGGTCTGACCGCTCGATCGCCGGAACGGGATGATCGGGAAGGATCTCCACCATTTAAGGACGGAACTCGCCCAATGCAAGCCGGCGCTGGCGCCGCATCCATTAGGGCGCGGTTAACGACGGCGGCCTAATCGACTATGAGCCTTCGGGAGATGGCCCCGGCGGGGGATTGACCGCAGGCAGGATCTTGGTTTTCCCGGGCGGATCCCGGGGGGCTGTCGCGGGCCGGCCGCAGCCGGTGGCCGGGCGGAAGGCGGAATTTTTCCGCCCGCAGCGGGGAGCATTCGCGCATGGGATGGTTCGCACGGCTCGCTTTGGTCGCAGCCCTGATTCTCCTCCCGGCGGCGCTGGCACGCGCCACCGGGATGGCGGACGACGGGCCGGTGGCCACGGCGGCGGCGATCAGCGTCGAGGGCACGCGCACCCGGTTCGTGCTCGACCTTTCGGCGCCGGTGTCGCTTTCTGCCTTCGCGCTCAACAATCCCGACCGCATCATCCTTGATCTGCCCGATGTGCGCTTCGTGCTGCCGGCCGGCACCGGTCAGGCCGGGGCAGGGGCCATCCGCGCCTGGCGCTATGGCCGCTTCTCCTCGGGTGGCGCCCGCATCGTCATGGACGTGACCGGGCCGGTCAGCGTCGACAAGGCCTTCGTCGCCCCGGCCAGGGACGGACTGCCCGCCCGGCTGGTGCTGGACCTGGTGCCTGCGGCGCGGGCGACCTTCGATGCCGATGTCGCCGCGGGCCGGGTGCGCCGGCGCGATGTGGAGGCGGCAGCCCCCGAGCCCGCGCCTGCCGCGTCCGCCCGCACGGCCGGGACGGACAAGGCCGATACCCGGCCGCTCATCATCATCGACCCCGGCCATGGCGGCATCGACCCCGGTGCCGCCGGGCCCGATGGTGCCCTGGAAAAGATGGTGGTGCTGGAGTTCGCCCGCGAGCTCGCCGGACGGCTCAGGGCAGGGGGGCGATTCGACGTCGTGCTGACCCGGGACGATGACGTCTTCCTCTCGCTCAGCCAGCGGGTGAAGATCGCCCGCGACCGTCAGGCCGACCTGTTCATTTCCATCCACGCCGATTCCGCGCCCGAGGACTTCGTGCGCGGCGCCACGGTCTACACTTTGTCGGATGCCGCCTCGGACCGCGAGGCGGCGATGATCGCGGCCCACGAGAACCGCTCCGATACCCTGGCCGGCCTCGACGTGGCGGCGGCACCCGATGCGGTGGCCGATATCCTGATCGATCTGGTGCGCCGGGAGACCCGCACCTTTTCCGCCCATTTTGCCCAGGCGGCGGTCTCGGAGCTGACGGAAGCGGTCAAGCTCAACAAGAATCCCCAGCGCGCGGCCGGATTTCACGTGCTGCGGGCCTATGATGTGCCCTCGGTGCTGATCGAGCTCGGCTACATGTCGAACGCCGATGACGAGGCGCTCCTGACCTCGCCCAAGTGGCGCAGCCGGACCGCCGACGCCCTCAGCCGGGCGGTGACCGCCTATTTCGCGCCCCGGCTGGCCAACGGCCACACGCCCTGAGCGGCCGGCCAGTGCGGGAGACGGGGGCTGCCGGGGCGTTGCATTTTTGTCCCGGTGGTCGCCTCGTCACGCGCCTGCCTCAGCTTCGCCACACGAGCGGATAGAGATGATCGCGCCCCGGGGACGGCCGTGTTATGCACCGCCACCCGGACCGCGGCGTCCTGCGCCTGCGGCGGCCGGCGGTTTCGCCCGGGCCGGGGGCGCAGACGGTGTCCCGCACATGCCGGGGCCGGCTGGGGGGCAGGTCGGAATACGGATCCGGACGGATGGCGGGCGCCCAGGGGGCGGCCGCATCGGATCCGCGCAGTCGGGGATCGATTGATGAGCTTCTTCTTCCGCACCATCGGCTATGTCTTCGGGATCGGCAGCGTTCTCGGACTGATGGTCGCGGGTGGCGTCGCCTATTATCTTTCCGGCGTGGCCGAGGATCTGCCGGACTACACCCAGCTGAAGAACTACGAGCCGCCGGTGATGACCCGCGTGCACGCCAACGACGGCAACCTGCTGGCCGAGTATGCGCGCGAGCGGCGGCTGTTCCTGCCGGTGTCGGCGATTCCCGATCTGGTGAAGAGCGCCTTCATCTCGGCCGAAGACAAGAATTTCTACAATCATGGCGGCCTCGACTATATGGGCATCGCCCGCGCGGTGCTGACCAACGTGCGCAACCGCGGCTCCGGCCGGCGGCCCATCGGCGCGTCGACGATCACCCAGCAGGTCGCCAAGAACTTCCTTCTCACCAACGAGGTTTCCATCGATCGCAAGATCAAGGAAGCCCTCCTGTCCATGCGGATCGAGTCCACCTTCTCCAAGGACAAGATCCTGGAGCTCTATCTGAACGAGATCTATCTCGGCATGGGCTCCTATGGTGTGGCCGCGGCCGCGCTCGACTATTTCAACAAGTCGGTGCACGAGCTGACGATCGCGGAAGCCGCCTATCTGGCGGCGCTGCCGAAGGCGCCGAACAACTATCATCCCTTCCGCTATCCCGACCGGGCCGTCGAGCGCCGCAACTGGGTCATCGACCGCATGGCCGAGGACGGCGTCATCTCCCAGGCCGATGCGGAGACTGCCAAGAACGAGCCTCTGGTCGTCACCCCGCGCCAGACCGGTCCGCATCTCTTCGCCACCGACTATTTCGCCGAGGCCGTGCGCCGCGAGCTGGCCCAGCGCTATGGCGAGAACGGTCTTTATGGCGGCGGCCTGTCGGTGCGCGCCACCGTCGACCCGAAGCTCCAGATCGAGGCGCGGCGCGCCCTCAACAATGGCCTGATGAAGTTCGACGTCCAGCGCGGCGGCTGGCGCGGTCCGGTCACCACGATCGCCATGGACGAGACCGACTGGGGCCCGAAGCTCGCCGAGATCCTGCCGCTGTCGGATGTGCCGGAATGGCGCCTCGCGGTGGTGCTGTCGGTGTCGGGTGACGAGGCCCAGATCGGCCTGCGGCCGACCCGGGGGCCGACGGGCGAGGTGTCCATCGAGCGCGAGCGCGGCCGCGTCACCATGGCCGATGTCGCCTGGCGGCGCACCGAGCAGGTGAAGAAGCGCGGCTGGGCCGTGGTCGATCGGCGCTATTTCGGCGCCCGCAAGATGTCGGACTATGTGAAGCCTGGCGACGTCGTCTATGTGCAGGAAGTGCCCGGCGGCGGCGATCGCTGGAAGCTGCGTCAGGTGCCGGAAGTCGGCGGCGCGCTGGTCGCCATGGACCCGCACACCGGCCGCGTGCTCGCCATGGTCGGCGGCTTCTCCTTCGCCCAGTCGGAGTTCAACCGCGCCACCCAGGCCCAGCGCCAGCCGGGCTCGTCCTTCAAGCCCTTCGTCTATGCGACGGCCCTCGACAATGGCTACACGCCGTCGTCGGTGGTGCTCGACGCGCCGATCGAGCTGTCCATGGGCCGCTCGGGCGAGGTGTGGCGGCCGAAGAATTATGGCGGCAAGTTCTATGGTCCCTCGACCCTGCGCGTCGGCATCGAGCAGTCGCGCAATGTCATGACCGTGCGTCTGGCCCAGGACCTCGGCATGCCGATCATTGCCGAATATGCCCGCCGCTTCGGCATCTATGACAAGATGCCCCCGGTGCTGGCCATGGCGCTCGGCGCCGGCGAGACCACCGTGCTGCGGCTGACCTCGGCCTATGCGCTCATCGCCAATGGCGGCCGGCAGGTGCAGCCGACCCTCATCGACCGCATCCAGGATCGCTGGGGCCGCACCGTCTATCGCCATGACGACCGTCTGTGCGAGGGCTGCGTGGCCGAGGCGTGGAACAACCAGCCCGAGCCGGTCCTGGTCGACAATTCCGAGCAGGTGCTCGACCCGATGACCGCCTACCAGATCACCTCCATGATGGAAGGCGTGGTCCAGCGCGGCACGGCCAAGAGCGTGATGGCCGTGGGCAAGCCCATCGCCGGCAAGACCGGCACCACCAATGACGAGAAGGACGCCTGGTTCGTCGGCTTCTCGCCGGATCTCGTGGTCGGCGTGTTCCTCGGCTATGACCAGCCCTGGCCCATGGGCAAGGGCGCGACCGGCGGCGTGCTCTCGGCGCCGGTGTTCACCGACTTCATGAAGGTGGCGCTGGCCGACAAGCCGGCCGTGGACTTCCGCGTGCCCGAGGGCATGACCCTCATCCCCATCGACCGCAAGAGCGGCCGGCGGGCGAGCCCCGGGGCTCCGGGCGTCATCATCGAGGCCTTCAAGCCGGGCACCGGTCCGTCGGACACCTATTCCGTCATCGGCATGACCGCTGGCGAGGGCGGCGGCGACACGGGTGGCGGCGGTGGCGGCCGGGTGTCCTCGGAGGCCCAGCGGGCCGTGACATCGGGCACCGGCGGCCTCTACTGACGGCGGAAAGAGGTGCGAAGGCCCGGGATGGCAGCCGCCGCCCCGGGCCTTTTTGTGTCTGGCGCGGGGAGGGCGGGCGATGGCGCGGGGATGGATCGGGGCCGGGCTGGGGGCGGGGCTTCTCGCGCTGCTGCTGGCCGGCTGCACCACCACGGGCGGACCGGGGGCGCTGCTGTCGGCGCCCTGCGTGTCACCGGCCGAGAGCGGCGACGCCGAGATTGCCGCCGTTGCGGGCGCGGCCCCCGGGCTCTGCGCCCGCAGCCTCGCGATCCGCGACGGCAGCCTGACCATTGCGCTGGTGATGCTGGACACCGGCCGGCCGGGGCCTTTGTTCGTCGTGCCCCATGATGACGAGAGCGCGGCGCTGGCCGCCGGCGTTGCGG
>JBBSSF010000178.1:0-7195 GCA_038242345.1 Hyphomicrobiales bacterium | reverse complement strand
TCCGGAACTTTCCGGATCCGGCGGAGCCGGTCAGTCGGTGACGAGCGGGCAGCCGCCGTCCTTCATCGGCCGGAAGGCCTGGTCGGCGGGGATGGTCACGACGGACTCCCAGAAGTCCCAGTCGCCCTTCGACTCGGCCGGGCTCTTCACCTTGAACAGGGTCACGGGGTGGATCTGGCGGCCGTCCGGGCGGATGGAGCCCTTGCCGAACAGCGCGTCGTCGGTGCCCATGGCCTTCATCTCGGCGACCACGGCCTTGCCGTCGGTGCTCTGGCCGGTCTTCTGCACCGCCTTCAGATAGTCGAGGGTGGCGGCATAGACGCCGGCCTGCATGTCATTGGGCTTGTTGCCGTTGGGGTGGCGCTTCTGGAAGCGTGCGGCAAAGGCGCGGCTGGCGTCGTCCTGGTCCCAGTAGAAGGACGACACCGAGAGGATGCCCTCGGTGGTCGGCAGGCCGAGGGCCTTGATGTTGTTGACGCCGAGGATGAAGGCGCCGAGCTTCTGGCCCCCTTCCGCCAGACCGAATTCCGACGCGCCCTTCAGCGAGTTGGAGAGATCGCCGCCGGCATTGGCGAAGGCCACCATGTCGGCGCCCGAGGCCTGGGCCTGCAGCAGGAAGGCGGAGAAATCCGTGGTGCCGATCGGATGGCGCACGCTGCCGACCACCGTGCCGCCATTCTCGGCGATGGCCTTGGTGGCCTCGCGCTCCAGATCATGGCCGAAGGCATAGTCGGCGGTGATGAAGAACCACTTCTTCACGCCCTGCTTCGAGGCGGCATTCACCAGACCATGGGCCAGCGCCCAGTTGTCATAGGTCCACTGCACGGTGTTCGGCGTGCACTTCGGCCCGGTCAGGTCCGAGGTGCCGGCGCCCGACGCGATGAAGGCCTTGTTCTTCTTGGCCGACATGTCGGCGACGGCGAGCGCGATGCCGGAACCGGGGACATCCATGATGACGTCGACGCCATCAGTGTCATACCACTTGCTGACGAGCGCCAGGCCGACGTCCGGCTTGTTCTGATGGTCGCCGGCCAGCACCTCGATCTTGCGGCCGTTGACGGTGCCGCCGAAATCCTCGACCGCCATCTCGGCCGCGATCACCGAGCCGACGCCCTGGAAATCGGAATAGACGCCGGACATGTCGTTGAGGACGCCGATGCGCACCGGCGCCGGATCCTCGGCAAGGGCGGGGCCGGCAAAGACGCTGGCCAGAAGCGCGGCAACGGTGATGCGCGACAGACGGACGGGCATGGGCGGTTTTCCTCCGGTGGATCGTCTTGAACGGGCGATTTCTTGCGGGGTCTGCGGCCCGCAGGCAGCGGGCAGGCAATAGCCGGGGCATCCGGCCAAATGGCCGGCTGCCGGATGCAGGAGCGGGGCGCGCCGTCCGCATGAGGGGACGGCCGGCACATGGCGGGACGCTCCGGCGAAACAGGGTGTCGCTGGAGGGATCGGGCCTTTGCTCCGGTCGGATCGGGAATTCAGGTCAGCGCGATGAGGCGCCTGGCCGACATCTTCGTGCAGGCAGCAGGGCGCGCGCGGGCGCGACGGTCCGTGTCATCAGTCCTCCCCCCGGGGTGCCCCTTGCGGTCTCTTCCGGTCCGCTGCGGCACACCTCTGTTGTCTCTGGCGATGGCTTCCCGGCGCGGACAGCGCCGCGGGCCGGAACCGCGCGACCGGTCCGGCCTGCCCGGGGCGGGCCTCAGTCAGCCCACCCATCGCGATCAATACGCTAACGTATGTTGAGAGTCAGAACAAGTACGTATTTCGCATGAATGCGCGGAGCGCGTGCGCGGGGGCCCCCCGTTGCCGGAACGGCAGCGGGGGTGCGCGAATTTCGGCGCTTTCCAGATCGTGCGCGGCGGCGTCCTATAGACCTCCGGCCTGGCGGGCGACTCGGGTGCCGCCGGACGGGCCGGGCCCCCGCTAATTTCAAGGATTCCCCCGTTCCATGACCGCCTCCTCCCCGTCCGCGTCCCTTTCTCCCGCCGTGGCGGCGGTGCTGGCCGATATCGGCGATGTGCCCGTCCTCACCGACCGGGTGGCGGTCCGGCGGCGGTCGCGGGATTTCTTCTGGTACAGCCCGATCCTGAACGCCGAGCTGAACGGCCTCTCGGCCGAGGCGATCGCGCGCCCGCGTGACGAGGCGGATGTGGTGGCGGTGGCCGGCGCCTGTGCCCGCCATGGCGTGCCGCTGACGGTGCGCGGCGGCGGCACCGGCAATTATGGTCAGGCCGTGCCGCTGAAGGGCGGCATCCTGCTCGACATGACCGCTCTGGATGCGGTCGAGTGGGTGAAGCCCGGCGCTGTCCGGGTGCAGGCCGGCAAGAACATCCTCGCCCTCGACATGGAGACCCGGGAGAGCGGGTGGGAGCTGCGGATGCATCCCTCCACCAAGCGCACGGCCACCATCGGCGGCTTCATCGCCGGCGGCTCGGGTGGCGTCGGCTCGGTGAGCTATGGCGGCCTGCGCGAGCCCGGCAACCTCCATGCCGTCCGGGTCGTCACCGTGGAGGAGACGCCGCGCATCCTGGAGCTGCGCGGCAACGATGCCCAGGTGGTCAACCGCGCCTATGGCACCACGGGCATCATCACCGCCCTGGAGCTGCCGCTGGCCCCGGCCTTCGCCTGGGTGGATGTCATCGTCGCCTTCGACGATTTCATGGATGCCGCCGCCTTCGGTCTGGCGCTGGCCAACGCCGATGGCATCACCAAGAAGCTGGTGACGCCGATCTCCTGGCCGCTGCCGTCCTTTTTCCCGGCGCTGGGGGAGGCGTGCCCCGAGGGCAAGCATCTGCTCGTCGCCATGATCGCCCCCCATTCGCTGGAGAGCTTCAAGGCGCTCCTGTCGCTGCACACGGGCGTCCAGACCTACGAGGCCCCCTCCGACGAGAGCGCGACGGCCACCCCGCTCTATGAATATGCGTGGAACCACACCACGCTGCAGGTGCTGAAGGTCGATCGCGGCGTCACCTATCTCCAGTGCCTCTATCCGGCCGACCGGGTGCTCGCGAGCGTCGCCGAGATCCGTGCCCTCTTCGGCGACGAGGTGATCCCGCATCTGGAGTTCATCCGCTTCAACGGCCGCATCACCTGCTCGGCCCTGCCGGTGGTGCGCTACACCACGCCGGAGCGCCTGAACGAGATCATCGACATCCACGAGGCCCACGGCGTCTTCATCGCCAACCCCCATGTCTTCACCCTGGAGGATGGCAGCCGGCACAAGCGGGTGGATGCCGACCAGCTCGGCTTCAAGCAGTCCATCGACCCCAGGGGCCTGCTCAATCCGGGCAAGATGCGCACCTTCGTGCCCGTCGCCTGAGCGGCCACGGGCAGGCGGCGGGGCGCCCGGAAAGCGGGCTTCCTGCCGCGCCCGGCTTGCGCAGGATCAAAATCCGCATTCCAGCGGATGACGGACATCTTGACGAAATCTTCGGACCTTCGCATATATCGGAGGACCCTGATTTCGAGGATGCCGCCATGGGCAATGTTGGAACTGTCGACCGCATCATCCGCGCCATTGTCGGCGTGGTGCTGATCCTTCTCCCGTTCGTCGTCGGGCTGACCGGCTTCTGGACCTGGCTGCTGCCGCTCGTCGGCGTGGTCGCGCTCGGCACGTCGGCCCTGAGGACCTGCCCGCTCTACAGCATCCTCGGCGTCAACACCTGCAAGCGGTGAGGCCCATTCGGCGTCCTGCTGCTGTTCGAGGCATTGCATGTCCTATCCCGTGACGGAATTCACGCCGCTGATGTCGGCTGCCGGCGGCGCGCTGATCGGCCTGTCCGCCGTGCTGCTGATGGCGTTCCATGGCCGCATCGCCGGCATCTCCGGCATCGTCGGCGGTCTGCTGCCCAAGCTCGGCGAGCCGGACAAGGACTGGCGTCTGGCCTTCGTGCTCGGCGCGATCCTGGCGCCGGTGCTGCTGACGGTGCTGCACATCGGCTTCCCGCCGCTGACCGTGATGGCCGGTCCGGCGGCGCTGATCGCCTCCGGCGTCATCGTCGGCATCGGCGTGACCTATGGTGCCGGCTGCACCTCCGGCCACGGGGTGTGCGGCAATGCGCGGCTGTCGCCGCGTTCCATCGCGGCGACCCTCACCTTCATGGCCACGGCGGCGGCGACCGTCTTCGTCATTCGCCATGTGATCGGAGGCTGACGCGATGGCCCGTCTGGCAGTTGCATTCCTGATCGGCATCGTGTTCGGCACCGGCATCATGATCGCCGGCATGGCCGATCCGGCCAAGGTTCTGAACTTCCTGGATTTCGGCGCCATTCCGGCCGGCACCTGGGATCCGAGCCTCGCCTTCGTCATGGGCGCGGCGCTCCTCGTCACCGCCATCGGCTACCGGCTGGTGTGGCCGGCCGGGCATCCGGTGTTCGCGCCGAAGTTCCAGGTGCCGACGCGGCGGGATCTCGACCTGCCGCTGATCGGTGGCTCGGCGGTGTTCGGCATCGGCTGGGGCATCGCCGGCTTCTGCCCGGGGGCGGCCATTCCGGCTCTCGGCACCGGCCGCTCCGAGGCGATCCTCTTCGTGGTGGCGCTGGTGGCCGGCATGGCGATCGCCCGCTGGCTGCGCCGTCTTCAGGCCCCGGCCGCGCCGGGCAAGCCTGCGACGCACTGATTACGCACTGATCCGATCAGAGCCGCTCCGAATGGCGCCCCGCCTCCCGGCCGGGCAAGAGTGGCCCTCGGAAAGCGGTTGCGACCGGGACGGGGACCCGGTCGGAATCGTCCCCGCCAGGTGCGGGGCGAGGGGCGGAGGGGTCCGCTGGAAGTTTCGAAGGGGGTGGGGCCGGTGTCCGCAAGGGCGCCGGCCCTCGTTTCATGTCCGGCGATCAGGGCCGGCGGGCCTCGAAGCGCAGGCGGACATAATCGGCGATCCAGCCTTCCGCCGGGTCCATCAGCGCGCCCAGCCGGCGCACCGTGTCGGCGGTGATCTGCGCCCGGCGGTCCGCATCCAGCCCGAGGAGGAAGGGGCCGGCGAAGGTGGCCAGCCATCCCATCATGCCGGTGGGCAGCGGCGTCGGCCGCGGGATGAGCCGGGCCGAGACGACCGTGAAGCCCGCCGCTTCCAGCCGTTTGCGCTGGAGCGTGGGGGAGGGGAAGTCCCACGGGCTGCGGGCGCGCTCGGAGAGGCCGGCGGCCTCCAGCGCATCGCAGATCGCGGTGACGACCGCCGCCACATTGCCGAAGCCGCCCTGTTCGGCGACGAATCGTCCGCCCGGCTTCAGCGCCTGAAACACGTTGGCGATCACCATTTCCGGATCCCGCATCCAGTGCAGGGCGGCGTTGGAGAACACGGCATCGAACCGGTCCGTGCCGAAGGGCGCATGGGCATCCTGCTTCATGACCGGGATGCCGCGGGCGCGGGAGGCGGCGGCAAAATCCGGATCCGGCTCCAGCCCGGTGACCACGGCCCCCGAGGCGACCAGCTTCTCCGTCAGCACGCCATCGCCGCAGCCGAGATCGAGGATCGCCTCGCCGGGCTTGGGATCCAGCAGCGCCAGCACATCGGCCCCCAGCGCCGGCACGAACCCGGCATTGGCCGCGTAGGTGCCGGTATTCCAGACCTGACCGGCGGCGGGGGTGGTGGCCATCGGGATGCCCTTTCATTCGGAGAGGATCGCCGGGCTGCCGCCCGGACCCGCCCGGAGACCCGAGGGTCTCCGGACCTCTCCCCTTTGTTGTCAGGAAACTGAAGGGTTCGGGCGGCAGCCCGATCAGACGGCGAACGGATCCCGTCCCTCCGCCAGCGCTTTCAGCACCGCGTCCGTTGCCGAGCCCAGCGCCGGGCTGGCGCTGCCGGCAACCTGCGCCACGCCATCCAGCACGATCGGCCCGCGCACCGAGGGCACGCTGCCGCCGCCCTCCAGCGGCAGGTCCAGCTGCATCTCGCGGGCCTGCACCTGCGGGTCGGCGAACACCTGATCCACCCGGTTGATCGGGCCGGCGGGCACGCCGTCCTTTTCCATGGCGGCCAGCAGCGCATCGCGCTCCCAGCGGATGGTGAGGGCGGTCAGCAGCGGCACCAGATCGGCGCGATGCTTCACCCGGGCGGGGTTGGTGGCAAAGCGCGGGTCGGCGGCGAGCTCCGGCCGGCCCAGGATCGCGGCGAAGCGGGCGAACTGGCCATCATTGCCGACGGCGGCGATGAAGTGGCCATCGGCGACCGGGAACACCTGATAGGGCACGATGTTGGGGTGGGCGTTGCCCATCCGGGTCGGCGCCGTGCCGGAGACCAGATAATTGAGGGCCTGATTGGCCAGCACCGACACCTGGGTGTCGAGAAGGGCCATGTCCACATGACCGCCGCGGCCGGTCGCCTCGCGCCGGCGCAGCGCCGCGAGAATGCCGACGACGGCATGGACGCCCGTGAACAGGTCGACATAGGCGACGCCGATCTTCTGTGGCTCGCCATCGGGGGTGCCGGTCAGATCCATGATGCCGCCAAGGCCCTGGATCATGAAGTCATAGCCGGCGCGCTTCGCATAGGGTCCGTCCTGGCCGAAGCCGGTGACGGAGCAGTAGACGAGGCGCGGGTTGACCGCCGACAGGCCGGCATAATCGAGGCCATACCTGGCGAGGCCGCCGACCTTGAAATTCTCGATCACCACATCGGCGTCCGCCGCCAGCGCGCGGATGACGGCGCGGCCCTCCTCGGTCTCGAAATCGACGGCGACCGAGCGCTTGCCGCGGTTGCAGCAGTGGAAATAGGCGGCGCCCAGGGAGGCGCCATCGGGGGCGGTGACGAAGGGCGGGCCCCAGCCGCGGGTGTCGTCGCCGGCGCCGGGGCGCTCGACCTTGAGAACCGTCGCGCCGAGATCGGCCAGCATCTGCCCGGCCCAGGGGCCGGCGAGAATACGGGCGAGTTCCAGCACCTTGACGCCCTGAAGCGGCGCCGGCGAGCCTTCCGTCATGAGTGGGGGCCTTCCGGGGGAGACATTGACGTGCGGCTCCGGTTGTTCCCCCGGGACGCGGCGATGACAAGCCCCCGGAGACACAAAAAAGCGCCCCCTCGGGGGAGGGGGCGCCCTGATCTCGGGGTCGGCCGGCTGCACTCAGGCAAGCGGATCCGGCGTCTTGCCCTTGGCGACGTCGTCGACGAGCTCGTACCACATGGCATTGAGCACCGCGAAGGAGGCCGCCAGCGGCAGACCGAGCATCCAGGCGAAGTACCACATTCTCCAGTCATCC
>JBBSSF010000177.1:0-7206 GCA_038242345.1 Hyphomicrobiales bacterium | reverse complement strand
GATCGGCCGCCGGGGCCGCGTCGTCGGCCGGCGATGCCACAGGCGCGGCGGGATCGGGCGGGGGCGTCGCCTCTCCGGCGGCGGCCGGGGCGAGGGTCATCAGGAAAGCGAGGGCGGCAAGGGGCGCGCGCATGGGACGGGTCTCCTCCGGTGCCCGGCACCGGGGCCTCCGGTGGCAGCGGGCGGGACGGCGGAGGGGGGCGTCTGCGCCGCGCCCGTCTCTCCACCGGCCGGGGAGATGTTGCCCCCGGGATGGTTAGCCCAAGCTGAAGAGCGGGCGGACAGGGAGGTCCGCGCCCCGTCGGGGACGGCCGGGAGCGGAAGGGGTCATACCAAAGATCCTCGAAGAGGACGCTTTGGTATTCCGATGCGGATTTCTCATGCCATTGGAACATATGAGAAATCCGCTGCTCTTCAGGCACGCGGTGCGGTCAGCACTTCGTGTGCCTGGTATCATTTCGACTTGTCGGCGAACGGGTTGTCGCTCTTGCGCAGGGTGAGGCGCACCGGCACGCCCGGCAGCTCGAAGGTCTCGCGCAGGCCGTTGACCAGATAGCGGCGATAGGAATCCGGCAGCGCTTCGGGCCGCGAGCAGAACACCACGAAATGCGGCGGCCGGGTCTTGGCCTGGGTCAGATAGCGCAGCTTGATGGTGCGGCCGGAAACGGCAGGCGGCGGATGATGGGCGAGCACGCCGGTCAGCCAGCGATTGAGCCGGCCGGTGGAAATGCGCCGGTTCCAGGTCTCGGCCGCCGAGATCGCCGCATCCAGCAGCCGGCCGACGCCGGTGCCGGTGAGGCCGGAGACGGGCACCAGGGCCACGCCCCGGGCCTGGGGCAGCAGCCGCTGGGCGGCTTCCCGCATCTCCTTCATCTTCTCGGTGCGGTCCTCGATGAGGTCCCACTTGTCCAGCGCGATGACGAGGGCGCGGCCCTCGCGCACCACCAGGTCGACGATCTGGAGATCCTGCTTCTCGAACGGAATGGTGGCATCGAACGCCACCACCACCACTTCCGCAAACTTGATGGCGCGGATGGTGTCGGCGACCGAGAGCTTCTCCAGCTTGCCCTCGACGCGCGCCTTGCGGCGCATGCCGGCGGTGTCGATGAGCCGGATCGGCAGGCCGCGATGTTCGGTATCCACCGAGATGGAATCCCGGGTGATGCCGGCCTCCGGGCCGGTCAGAAGCCGGTCCTCGCCGAGGATGCGGTTGATGAGGGTGGACTTGCCGGCATTCGGACGGCCGACGATGGCCACCTTCAGCGGCCGGCCGGGGGCCGCCACCGGGGCGACCGGGATTTCGGCCTCGTCGTCCACGTCGTCGAGCGGGATGTCGGTCTCCGGCTCGACGATGTCCTCATGCTCGATGAGGGTCGGATCCGGCAGCAGTGGGCGCAGGGCCTCGAACAGGTCCGCCATGCCCTCGCCATGCTCGGCCGAGAGCGGCACCGGCTCGCCGAGACCGAGGGAGAAGGCCTCGAAGGCACCGGCCAGACCGGCCTTGCCCTCGGCCTTGTTGGCCAGAAGCACCACCGGCTTGTCGGTGCGGCGCAGGATCTGGCCGAAATGCTCGTCCATGGGCGTGATGCCGACGCGGGCGTCGATCACGAACAGGATGACATCGGCGATGTCGATGGCGGCCTCGGTCTGGGCGCGCATGCGGCCTTCGAGGCTTTCCGGGTTCGCCTCTTCCAGACCGGCCGTGTCGATGATGCGGAAGACGAGATCGCCCAGCTTGCCGCGACCCTCGCGCCGGTCACGGGTGACGCCGGGAAGATCGTCGACGAGGGCGAGCTTCTTGCCCACCAGCCGGTTGAACAGGGTGGACTTGCCGACATTCGGCCGGCCCACGATCACCAGGGTGGGGTCTGCGGTGAAGCCGTCGGCGCCGATGAATGGGCCTTTCGCGGAGGTGTCGTCAGCCATCTCCGGTCCTTTCCTTGAGGGGCTTCGTGGCCCTCCCGGGCGACGTCCCCTGTCAATGGCACGACGGCCGCCCGGAACAGTCTGCCGGGCGGCCGCGGGCCGGGTCCTGATTGTGGGCCGGAGACCGGCCGCCCTCGCCCGGCGTGCGGGCAGGGGGCCGGGCGCCGGCCTCATTCGAAGGCGAGCACGCCGCCGGTGCCGCCGATCACCACCATGCGGCCGGAGGCCAGCACCGGCGCAACATAGCCCGGCGCCCCGATCTCGCGGGTCGGCCCGACCTCGCCACTGGTGGCGTTGACCGAGATCAGCTTGCCGTCGGTGGAGGTGAGCCACAGGTTGCCGCCGGCCAGCAGCGGGCCGGCCCAGTGGCTGCGCTTCTTCTTCTCGCGCACCACCGGCAGCTGGGTGGCCCACAGGATGGTGCCGCCGGTGCGGTCGATGGCCACCAGACGGTCGTCGAGGTCGACGAGGAAGACCGCGTTGCCGCTGACGGTCGGGGTGTGGGCCGAGCCGATGTCCTGCTCCCACAGCCGCGTGCCGGTCTTCAGGTCGACGGCGATGGTGCGGCCGGAAATGCCGCTGGCGAACACCGTGCCGCCGGAGATGACCGGGCTCGCCGCCACATCCGACAGCGCCGAGACGGCCATGGTGCGCATGGCCTTGGTGACGACTTCCGACCAGTGGGCCTGACCGTCGTTCACGCTGATGGCGATGACTTCGCCGGAGGAGTAGGGCACCACGACGATGTCGCCGGAGACGGCGGGGCTCGCCGCCGACAGCACGCCGGCCATTTCCGGCACGCCGCGATAGGTCCACAGCTCCGAGCCGTCGGCCTCCGAAAGGGCGACCAGCACGTTGGTCTGGGTGACGACGAACAGCTTGCCGTTGGCAGCCGTCGGCGCGCCGCGGGCCGGGGCCTCGATCTTCTTGGTCCACAGCACCTGGCCGCTGGACGGATCGAGGGCCGCCACGGTGCCGAAGCCGGTCGCCACATAGGCGCGGCCATTGTCCGTGGTGACGCCGCCGCCGATGGCGCGGTTGTTGTGCTCGGGGTCGATCACGGTGGACCAGGCCTGCCCGCCACCGGAAAGCGCCAGCGCCGTCACCCGGCCGCTCGGCTGGTAGATCAGCACCCGGCCGCCGGCGATCACCGGGCGGGCATAGACGCGCAGCCCCGAGTCGGCGCCGCCGAACCAGCTGCCGCCTTCGCCGCGGCCGGGCAGGGTCGTCGACCACACCCGGCTCCCCGCGCCGGCGAAGGCGAGGTTGCCGGGATCGTTGGAGGCATCGCCATGGGGTTGCGGCCAGTCGGCGTTGGAGCGCGCCGGCTGCACCGAGGCGGTACGCCGGGCGACGTCCGCCAGCGGATCGGTGCCGGTGAACACGTCGTGGCGTTCACCCTTCAGGTGCTTTTCCTTTTCCGCGAACGGGTTGAGCGCGGAGACCGAGCTGCACCCGGCAACGAGGCCGGCAAGCACCAGCGCGAAGGCGGTCGTCACGGTCCGGGAGGGGGCGGTCATGGCGTGCTCTCCTTGGCGGCGGCGGGCGCGGCAGCGGCCTCTTCCTGGCCGATCGTGCCGTTGATGAGGGAGATCATCACCGAGGCCCGCTGGGCCTGGTCGGGCGGAACGGTCTGGCTGTCGAAGATGGCCTGGAAGCCGGTTCGCGCAGCCTTGAGGTCGCCGGCGCGGTAGGCGGCCAGCGCGTCCATCTCGCGGGCGGAATTGGCCCACGGGCCATTGCCGGCGATCAGCGGGGCGAGACGGCCGGCAACCGCGGCGCGGTCGTCGCCATCCACCAGCGCCGTGGCCGCCCGGAGGCGCGCGAGATCGCGCAGCACCGGCGCGACCGAATTCGAAGCCGCGATGGCGTCGAACTTCGCCACCCCGGCGGCGACATCGCCGGCCGAGATGGTCTGGGCGGCGGACTGGAAGCCGGCCAGCGCCTGATAGCCCGCCGGCGCCGTGGCCGAGAGATCGGCAAAGGCCCTGGCGGCACCGGCATGGTCGCCGGCCTCGGCGAGCTTCAGCGCCGCGAAGAACTGGTTGCCCATCTCCGCCGCGCTTTCCTTGCGCTGGCCATCATAGATGAGCCAGCCGGCGGTGCCGACGACGATGAGAACGGCAAGCAGAAGGACATAGAGGCCGTACTTGTCCCACGCCGCACGAATGCGTTCCCGGCGAAGGTCTTCTTCCAGCTCGTTGAAAATATCGGCCATGCGCGCGAGATTCTCGACCTGATCCGTCGCCCGGAAAGCCGGGGCAACGTCCTCTCCAGTTGGCGGATGGTCGCCGGCCCGTCTGTCCCGGGTGGGGGAAGATGCCGGGGGACGGCGGGAGTGCGCCGTCCGGACCATGGGTGTTCCTGCTGTAGCGGCTCCCGGCCGCTGGCGCAAATCCTTAAAAGGCAGCCCTGCGGCGGGTGTTCCCGCTCAGGCGCCGCTCACATCACCGGCACGCCGATGATCCAGCCGTGCAGCTTCCAGACGAAGGCGGCATAAAGAAGGAGACCGAGGGCGATGGCGGCCAGATCGCCGCCGGCGCTGCCTGGCGCCGGGGCCGCCACCAGGCCCGCGGCAACCCGCTTCTTCATCGAGATCATGTCGCCGACGGCAAAGGCGAGGAAGCCGCCGAACAGCAGCACCGAGGCAAGATCGCCATTGGCCAGAAGATGCGCGAAAGCCCAGGTCTTGATGGCGACCTGTATCGGATGCTTCACGATCCGTCGGATCCGCGACGGCACATAGGCCGAGACCAGCAACGGAAAGACCGGCAGCATCAATAGGATTGTGATATGCCGCATCCACACCGGCGGATCATAGAGGATCGGCGGTCCGGCATCGCGGGCACTGGCATAGCCCCAGGCGATCAGTACGAGACCTGTCGCGGCGACGACGGAGAACAGGCCGCGATAGCCGACGAGCCCGAGCCTGCCGGACAGCCGGGTGCGCAGGCCGGGCAGCATGGGAATGAGGTGGAGGCCGACGAAGAGCAGCAGGCCGGCAACGAGAAGCGACATGACGCACGGATCCGGGCAGGGCATCGGGGGATGGAGGCGGGCGACACTCTAGGCTGCTTTTGTCCCGCTTGAAACCGGCTCGCGCGGGTGCAAGAGTGCGGAGAAAGCGCGGCTTTTCGCGTGTGCCGTCTCTTCGCCTCATTTTTGTCGGATTGGCTGCAGTCCCGCGTCCGGCCCCTGGCCGGGCGTCCGTGCTTCCGGCTGCCGTCCTCGTTCCCAGGGCGCCGGTGATCCGGGAGCAGGGGAGGACGACAGCCAAGGATCACCGGACCCGCCCATGACAGACCCCATTTCCCCGACAGGACGCCCGATCGGCGACCTGCTCGACATCATGGCCCGTCTGCGTGATCCCGGGACCGGCTGCCGCTGGGATGTGGCCCAGACCTTCGAGACCATAGCCCCCTACACGATCGAGGAGGCCGCCGAGGTGGCCGATGCGATCGCCCGCGGCGACCGGGACGACCTGTGCGAGGAGCTGGGCGACCTGCTGCTCCAGGTCGTCTTTCATGCCCGCATGGCCGAGGAAGAGGGCAGCTTCGCCTTTCCCGAGGTGGTGGCCGCCATCTGCGCCAAGATGATCCGCCGCCACCCCCATGTCTTCCTGCCCGATGGTGCCCCCCTGCCGCCGGATGCGCCGCGGCCGGATCCCGACGCCACCCGGGATCTCTGGCAGACCAGCAAGGCCGGAGAGAAGGCCGGACGCGCCGCGCGCCGGGCCGCCCGCGGCCTGCCGCCCGAGCGCCGGGGCGGCGTGCTCGATGGCGTGCCCGCTGCCCTGCCGGCGCTCCAGCGCGCGGCCATGATCTCCACCCGGGCCGCCCGGGTCGGCTTCGACTGGAGCGACTGGCGGCCGGTGTTCGACAAGGTGCGCGAGGAGACGGCCGAGCTGGAGGCGGAGGTGACCGCCGATCCCGCCGGACGCGACCGGGACCGCATCGAGGCGGAACTCGGCGATCTTCTCTTCTCCGTCGCCAATCTGGCCCGCCATCTCGACATCGAGCCCGAGGCGGCGCTGCGGCGCGCCAACCGCAAGTTCGTCCGCCGGTTCGAGGAGGTGGAGGCGCGGCTTGCGGCTGCGGGCCGCACCCCGGCAGAGGCGAGCCTCGACGAAATGGAACGCCACTGGCAGGACGCCAAGACCGTCGCCCCCTGACCGGGCGCGCCCCCGAAAGACCCCCGAAGCCCCCCGGCTGCCCGCAGACCATGGAGACAGGCACAAAAAGGCATGAGAATCCGTATCGGCTACGACATCACCTATATCTGCCCCCGGCCGACCCCGATGATCCTGACCCTCAACGTGCATCCCTCGCGCGCCCGGGATCTGGAGACGCCGGATTATCCGACCGTCTATCCCATGGTGCCGCACAGCACCTATGTGGATGGCTTCGGCAATGTCTGCACCCGCATCGTCGCCCCCAAGGGCCCGATCCGCTTCCGCGCGGACACGGTCGTCCATGACAGCGGCCTGCCGGATCCCTATGACCGCAGTGCGGCGCTGCATTCGATCCATGATCTGCCCGAGGATACCCTCGTCTATCTCCTCGGCAGCCGCTATTGCGAGACGGATCGACTGTCGCAGATCGCGTGGAACCTCTTCGGTCAGCTGCCGGAGAATGGCTTCACCCGGGTGCAGGCGATCTGTGACTTCGTGCACAAGCACCTGACCTTCGGCTACAAATATGCGCGCTCGACCCGCAGCGCCTATGAAGCCTACAATGAGCGGGTCGGCGTCTGCCGCGATTTTGCTCATCTGGCGGTGGCGCTGACGCGCTGCATGAACATTCCGGCGCGCTACTGCACCGGCTATCTCGGCGACATCGGCGTGCCGGTGGATCCGGATCCGATGGACTTCTCCGGCTGGTTCGAGGCCTATATCGGCGGCCAGTGGGTGACGTTCGATGCCCGCCACAACACGCCGCGCATCGGCCGGGTGCTGATCGCCCGCGGCCGCGATGCCTCGGACGTTGCGATCTCCACCTCCTACGGGCAGGCCTGGCTCAGCCATTTCCAGGTCTGGACCATGGAGATCCCCAGGGGCGAGGTGACCGTGCCCATTCCGGCCCAGCCGGTGTTCGGCCGCCCGGCCGTCTGAGACCAGACGCACGAAGGGCCGACCGCACCCGGGCGCCTGAAGAACAGAACATTTCCCATATGCCCCAAGGATATGGGAAATGTGCCCGGGATACCAAAGGATCCTTTTCAAGGACCTTTGGCATGAATTCCTGCCCCCGCCGGCCCGGGGGCAGCAGCGTGTTCTGACCG
>JBBSSF010000176.1:0-7206 GCA_038242345.1 Hyphomicrobiales bacterium | reverse complement strand
GGCGAGACGGCGCGTTTCGGCATCCGTGTCTGCCGCGGGCCCGGCATCCAGCAGGTCGCGGCACTCCGCCATCACCGCGTCGTCCAGCTTCTGGATGGCGTGGAACTGGAGGATCCGCAGCTTGCGATAGGCAGTCGCCAGCCCGGGCCGGCCGGAAAGCGTCCGCTCGATCAGGGCGGCAGCGGTGCCGATCTGGTCGGCGGCCTCGCGCTGGAGCAGGCTGCGCAGGGTGTCGAGGACGGCGCTGTCGGCGTCCCGGATGCCGGAGAGCTGGCCGAGGGCGAGGCGGGTGGCAATGGCGTGCCGGCCGGCCTGGTGCAGGCAGAGCGCCTGCTGCAGACGCGCGCTCCGGTCGCCGCTCCGGTAGCATGCGCCCCAGAGCCGGGCGGCGGTGATCCAGTCGCCGGCGGTCTCGGCCTCAAGGGCCCTCTGGCGAAGGGGATCCATGCCCTGCGGACCGGCATGGTCATGGTCAGTCACGTCGCAACGCCCGTCCTCTGGCCCGGTTAGCGCATTTTCAAGCGAAGCGGATGCCCGTCCGCGTGAAGAAAATGCGAGACGTCAAAAGAGGTGAACATTTGCCGGGCGCCCGCCCCATTCTGCCGGCCCGGAGACGAAAAGGGAAGGATCGGCGGGGCTGGTCGCCGTCTGCGCCGCGACTGGCGATACGCCCGCAGGCCGCCGCAAAAAAGGAGGCCGGGAGACCGGGCCGCGGAATTCGCATGTCTTCGGGGATCAGACCAAAGATGCTTGAAAAGGACTCTTTGGTATTCCGATGCAGATTTTCCATGCCATTGGGGCATATGGAAAATCTGCTGATCTTCAGGCGCTAAGGTGCGGTCAGAACTTCGTGCGCCTGGTATCATTGGCAATCCTCCTGTCCTCCGGGTTCGCCCCGGGAACCTGTCCGGCGTCTCTGCTAGGATGGAGCCGGACGGGACCATCCGGAGGCAGGCCATGAGCACGGACACGGACAAAGAGGCGCGTATCGCCCCCGAGGCGGGTCTGGAAGGCATGATCGCCGCGCACCGGATGGTGCTGGCGGCGCTCATCCGGCGGCTTTCGGCCGAACGCGGCGGCATGGAGGCCTTCTGTGCGGCGCTCGGGCGCGAGCTGCTGCCGGGAGACAGCGACGAGGATCCGGGCGCCGCCCCCGATCCCGCCTTTGCCATCGAAACGGCCATGCGCACCGAAATCGAGCGCGTGCTGCGGCTCGCCCGGATCAGCGCGGTGGAGGAGATGTAGCACCCGCCGGGAAGCATCCCGCGTCCCTCCGGAGGCCTCGGGCCGGCTTCTCCGCTGCGGCGGGTCAGCCGCGTCCGGCGATGGCGCCGGAGGCGAGTTCGACGATCTCGTTGGTGATCTCTTCCTGCCGGAGCTGGCGGGAGCGGGCGACGAGGGTGTCGAGACTTTTCGCGACATTGGTGCGGGCGGCGATCATCGCGCGCATGCGGGCCTCGTTCTCGGCCGAGAAGGAGAGCACCACCGCCTCGCACAGTTCGGCGAAGACATATTCCTCGGCCAGCCCGGCCAGCAGCTCCGCCGGCGGCAGGGTGAGGAGGGGCGGGTTCGCCGTCGGTGTCACCGAGAAGCGGGCGAAATCGAACGGGATCAGCGCCCGCCGCACCACTTCCAGCCCGGTCGAGGTGGCGGGCACGGCGTGGATGAGGGTCACCTGGTGCACCTGACCGGCGGCGATGCGGTCGAAGAGCGCCTCGGCGATGCGGTTGGCCAGCGCCGCCGCCTCGTCCACATGGGCGATCATGGCAGCGGTCCAGTCCGGCGGCACGCCGCGCTCGCCGGCCACCATCAGCCCGCGATCGCCGACGAGGAGCAGGGTGGAGGCGGGGGCCCGCGTCCGCTCGGCGATCACCGCATCCAGGATGCGTTCGGAAAAGGTGCCGGCAAAGCCCTGTTCGGCGGCGATGGCGACGATTGCCGTGTGGGCGCCCGGCTCCGCGGGCCCCTTCGGGGCAGCGGCGGGGGCACCGGCCGGGGCGAGCGCCAGCGCCTGGCCGATGGCCGCGCCGATGGTGCCGGCAAAGGCGCGGATGCCATCGAGCCGCGCCCGGGCCTCGCGCGCGCGGGCGGCGGCGATGCCGCGCATGGCGGCGATCACCGCCGACAGCTGCCGCACGGTGGCGATCCGAGCTTCGACATCGCCGAGACGCTCGCTCATGGCGCGGAGCCTCCGGCGGCAAGTTCCTCCACCAGCGCGGTCACGGCCCGGACGAGAACCGCCCTGCTCTCGTCCGACAGGGTGCCGCTGTCGGTGACGGCCGCCACGGCATCGGCGGCGGTGGCGTCCAGATGGGCCGGCAGCCGGTCGCGCACCGGGGCGACGAGGTCGGGCGGACGGGTGTCGAACACGCCGTCGCCAAGGGCGGCGAGGAGGGCGATCTCGTCGGCAAAGCGCAGGGGCTGGAAGCGCGGCTGGGTGAGGAGGGCGCGGATGCGCTCGCCGCGGGTGATGCGGGCCTTCACCCGGGTGTCGGTGAGGCCGCCGAAGCGGGTGAACATCTCCAGTTCGAGGAACTGGGCATAATCGAGCCGCAGCCGGCCGGAGACCGATCGCAGCGCCTTGGTCTGGGCCTTGCCGCCCACCCGGCTGACCGACAGGCCGACATCGACGGCCGGGCGCTGGTTGGCGGCAAACAGCCGGGAATCCAGCACGATCTGGCCATCGGTGATGGAGATGAGGTTGGTCGGGATATAGGCCGAGAGGTTGCCGGCATCGGTCTCGGCGATCGGCAGGGCGGTCAGGGAGCCGCCGCCCAGCTCCTTGGAGAGCTTGGCCGCGCGCTCCAGCATCCGGGCATGGAGATAGAAGATGTCGCCCGGATAGGCCTCGCGGCCGGGCGGCTCGCGGGTGAGCAGCGCCAGTTCGCGATGGGTGGCGGCATGGCGGGTGAGGTCGTCGATGATGACGAGGGCGTGGCCGCCCTGATCGCGGAAATACTCGCCGATGGTGACGCCGGCAAAGGGCGCGATCCATTGCAGGCCGGCCGCGGCCGAGGACGGCGCGACCACGAACACGCAGCGCTCCGGCGCCCCATGTTCGCGCACGGCGGCAATCACCCGCTCGATGGCCGTGGTGCGCTGGCCGACGGCCACATAGATGCACACCATGTCCGAGTGCTTCTGGCTGATGAGGGTGTCGACCGCGATGGCCGTCTTGCCGGTGGCGCGGTCGCCGATGATGAGCTCGCGCTGGCCGCGGCCAAGGGCGAACAGGGCGTCGACCACCAGAATGCCGGTCTCCACCGGCTCCGACACCAGATCGCGGGCGATGATGGGCGGGGCCGGGCGCTCGATCGGATGGAAATCGGCCGCCACCACGGGCGGGCCGCCATCCAGCGGCCGGCCGAGGGGATCGACGATGCGGCCGAGCAGTCCCGGACCGACGGGCACCCGCACCACGGCGCCGGTGCCGCGCACCGTCGAGCCGGCCTCGATGGGACTGGGGTCGTCGAGGATCACGGCGCCGAGGGTGTCGGCATCCAGCGTGCGGGCAAAGCCCATGCGGCCGTCCTCGAAGGCGAGCAGCTCGTCCAGGCGCACATCGGGCAGGCCGGAGACGCGGGCGATGCCATCGGCCACGGATTCCACCCGGCCGACGGCTTCCGAGACGGGGCCGAGGCCGGCCCGGTCGACGGCGGCCTTGCCGGCCGCCAGCCAGTCGGCCGCGGCGGACGGGGCGGAGCTTTCAGCCATGGCGCGTCATCTCCTCGGCGATGCGGGCGAGATCGGCCCGGAGACTGTTGCGGACGATCGCATGGGGCGTGGAGATCTCCAGCCCGGCGATGAGGTCCGGATCCACCTCGACGGCAAGCGTCACCGGCCGGGCGAGGGCATCGGAGAGGGCCGCCGTCAGCGCGATGCTCTCGTCGGCCGTCAGGGCGCGCGGCGCGGTGAGCGCCACCGGGGCCCCGCCGGCGCCGATGCCGGTCCGGGCCGCCTCCGGCAGCGCGCCAACGGCCTCGGCAAGGCCGGGGATGAAGCCGGCGACCCGGGCCTCCCCGGGCAGACGGGTGAACAGCCGCGCGGCGATCGCCAGCGCCAGATCGCGGGCCCTGGCCGCATCGGCGCTGCGGGCCTCCGTGCGGGCGCGGGCAAGCTCGGCCTCGGCCGCCTCCCGGGCCCGGGCGATCTCGGCCTCGGCCGCGGCAATCAGGGCGTCGGCCCGGGCCTTCGCGTCGGCCTCGGCGGCGGCGAGCACCCGGGCGCGGGACGCGGCCTGGGCCTCGGTTTCGGCCTTCGCCCGGTCGCGCTCTGCCTCGGCCGCGCTTTCGGCCGCCTTGGCCCGGTCGAGCATGGCCGCGGCTTCCGCCTGCCGGGCGGCGATGATGCCGGCCACCGGGCGGAACAGGAAGCGGGCGAGGATCGCCAGCAGGATCAGGACGTTGATTGCCTGAAGGGCAAGCGTCCACCAGTCGATCGTCATGGGGGTCAGCCGGCGAACGGGTTGGCGAACAGCACCAGCAGCGCCACCACGAGGCAATAGATCGCCATGGTCTCGATCATGGCGAGGCCGACGAACAGGGTGCGGGACAGGGTGCCGGCGGCTTCCGGCTGGCGGGCGATGGCATCCATGGCGGCGGCAACCGCCCGGCCTTCGCCGAGCGCCGGGCCGATGGCGCCGAAGGACACGGCCATGGCGGCCGAGAAGATGCTGACGACCTCGATGAGATTGCTGGCGTCGGTCATGGGGTGTCGGTCTCCTGAGAGGGAGGGGCGGGCGGGGCAGGGGCGTGCTCCCCGACGGCCGCGCCAAGGAAGACGGTGGCAAGCACCGCAAAGATGTAGGCCTGCACGGCCCCGGTCAGCAGATCGAGGGCCATCAGCGGGATGGGCACGAGCAGGCCGGCCAGCGACAGGAGGATGCCGATCACGAACACGCCGCTCATGATGTTGCCGAACAGGCGGACGATCAGCGAGAAGGTGCGCGTGATCTGTTCGATGATGTTGAGCGGGATCATCACCCAGGTCGGCTCGGCGAAGGTCTTCAGGTAGCCGGCAAGGCCGCGGGTGGCGAAGCCGTAGTAGATCGTCGCGGCGAAGACGAGGAGGGCAAGGGCGGCATCGGTTTCCAGATGCGCCGTCGGCGGTTCGATGCCCGGGATCAGCGAGGTCCAGTTGGCAATCAGGATGTAGAGGAAGATCGTGCCGATCAGCGCGCGGTAGGGCGCCGGATCGGTCTGCATGGTGTCCTTCAGCTGGGCATCCAGGGCGCCGACGATCAGTTCCAGCACCGTCTGGAGCCTGCCCGGGCGCAGCGACAGCCGGCGCGTTGCGGCAAGGCACAGCCCGCCAAGGCCGGCGATCAGAACCCAGGTGACCACCACCGGCTCGGTGACGGGAACCGGTCCGATATGGAACAGCGGGCTGAGGGTCAGCGGCGAGTCCATCACGGCATCCTCCCCAGACGGCGCACCACGACGAGGCGGACGGCGACGAGGGCGAGGGCGCCGGAGATCAGCGGCACCGCCCCCAGCCGCGCCAGGCCATAGAACACCGCCACCAGCACGGCAAAGCGCAGGATCTGCAGCACCACCGCCCGGCCCGGGCGGCCATCGGCATAGAGCCGCGTGTTCAGCCACAGGGTGGAGAAGTGGACGAGGCCGAGGACCCCGCCGAGCGCGGCGCCGATGGCGGCTCCGGCCAGCGGCGACAGGGGCCGCATGTCGGCGAGGAAGGGCAGGGGATCCGTCATGAGCGGTGCATCCAGCGCCAGGCCGACCACAGTCCGAAGGCGGCGCCGAGAAAGATGAAGGTGGCGGCAAACTGGATGCCGGTGCCGAGCCAGACATCCAGCTGCCGGCCGATGAAGGTGCCGACGAGCACCGGCACCACGATGGTCCAGCCGAGAATGCCGATCTGGCCGAGCCGGCTGCCGAGCGACGGTTCGCGCACCCGCCGGCCCTCGGCCGCGCGGTCGGCGGCCTTGCGGGCGGCGCCCTCCAGACGGTCGTCGGGTTCGGTCATGACCGGGCCTCCCCGTCCGGCGGCACGGGCCCGGCGGCCCCGTTCGGGTTCGGCCGCAGATAGCGCAGCATCTGGCGCACGGCGCGGGCGTGCAGGCGCAGCTCGTCCACCCGGGCGCGGCGGTCGGCATCGGTCTCGGCCGCGCGGTCGGCGGCCACCCGGGCGGCCAGCGCCTCCAGATCGTCGGAGAGGGAGGCCTGCCGGCAGGCGATCGCCACCCGGCTGCCGCCGGAGACCGTCATCACCCCGCCGCGCACGGCGCAGAAATGCCAGACGTCATCGCCGGCGCGGAAGCGCACCACCGAGGCCGGCAGCACGGTCAGCAGATCGGCATGGCCGGGCAGGATGCCGAAATCCCCCGAGGCGTCGGCGGCGCGCAGGGAGCGGATGTCGGCGCGCTCTACCACCACGGCATCCGGCGTGGCGATGGAGAGGGAGAGCGTGCGCGTGCTCATGCCGCCGCCTCCTTCTTCAGCGCCTCCTCCCGGGCCCGCGCCTCGTCGAGGGTGCCGATCATGTAGAGGGAGTTCTCGTTCCAGTCGTCGCACGCGCCGGCGAGGATCGCGTTGCAGCCGGCAATGGTGTCGGCCACCGGCACCGACTTGCCGGGCACGCCGGTGAAGGCTTCCGTCACCGAGAAGGGCTGGGTCAGGAAGCGCTGCAGCCGGCGGGCACGCTCGACGATGCGGCGGTCCTCGGCGCCCAGCTCCTCCATGCCGAGGAGGGAGATGACGTCCTGAAGCTCGCGATAATGCTCGATGGTGCGGCGCACCTCGGTCGCCACCCGGGCGTGCTCGGCGCCGACGATCAGCGGATCGAGCAGGATGGAGGAGGAGGCGATGGGGTCGACGGCGGGATAGATGCCTTCCGCCGCCATGGCGCGCGAGAGCACGACCATCGAGTCCACATGGGCGGCGATGGTGGTGACGGCGGGGTCGGTGAAGTCGTCGGCCGGCACATAGACCGCCTCGATGGCCGTCACCGAGGCATCGCCCACCGAGGCGATGCGCTCCTGAAGGGCGGCCACTTCGCTGGCAAGCGTCGGCTGGTAGCCCACCCGGGAGGGCAGCCGGCCGAGCAGCCCCGACACCTCGGCGCCGGCCTGCACGAAGCGGAACACGTTGTCCATCAGCAGGCGCACGTTCCGGTGCTCCGCGTCGCGGAAATATTCGGCGATGGCCAGCGCCGTCATGGGCACCCGCCAGCGCGCGCCGGGGGGCT
>JBBSSF010000175.1:0-7239 GCA_038242345.1 Hyphomicrobiales bacterium | reverse complement strand
CAGACGCGCCGCCCGCCGCCCCCGCACACGCACGGGGCCGCCGCACATCCCGTCCGCCGCCCCCCCGCCCTCTGACTGTCGCGCCTGCCGGCTCAGGCGAGCGGCACCTTCGGCACCAGGCTGCGCTCGGAGCCCACCGGACCGTCATCATCGGAATGACGCGACCGGCTGCCGCGCTTGCGCGGACGGCTTTCGCCCTCCACCTCGTCCTCGGCCTTGGGCGACACCCGCTGGTCGGCGATCGCCTCCAGATGCAGGCCGGTGCTGCCGTCCTCCCGGGTCTCGACGGAGATCTTGACCACGCCGCCCTTCACGAGCTTGCCGAACAGCACCTCGTCGGCCAGCGGCCGCGTGATGTACTCCTGGATGACCCGCGCCAGCGGCCGGGCCCCCATGCGGCTGTCGTAGCCCTTCTCCGCCAGCCAGTCGACGGCGTCCGGGGTCAGGTCGAAAGTGATGCCGCGGTCGGCGAGCTGGGCTTCCAGCTGCATGACGAACTTGCTGACGACCTGATGCACCACGTCCTGCGGCAGGTTGCCGAACGGGATGACCGCATCGAGACGGTTGCGGAATTCCGGCGTGAACAGCCGGTTGATCGCTTCCGTGTCCTCGCCCTCGCGCTTCACCCGGTTGAAGCCGATCGGCGCCCTGGCCAGATCCGAGGCGCCCGCATTCGTGGTCATGATGAGGATCACGTTGCGGAAATCGACCTGCTTGCCGTTGTGATCGGTCAGCCGGCCATGGTCCATCACCTGCAAGAGAATGTTGAACAGGTCCGGATGGGCCTTCTCGATTTCGTCGAGCAGCAGAACGCAGTGGGGATTCTGGTCCACACCGTCGGTCAGCAGGCCGCCCTGATCGAAGCCGACATAGCCCGGAGGCGCACCGATCAGCCGGCTGACGGTGTGACGCTCCATATATTCCGACATGTCGAAGCGCAGGATCTTCACGCCCAGCGTATCGGCAAGCTGGCGGGCGACCTCGGTCTTGCCGACGCCGGTGGGACCGGAGAACAGGTAGCAGCCGATCGGCTTCTCCGGTTCGCGCAGACCCGCCCGCGCCAGCTTGATCGAGGAGGCGAGCGCGTGGATGGCCGCATCCTGGCCATAGACCACCCGCTTCAGATCGCCCTCCAGATTGGCGAGCAGCGCCGCGTCGTCCTTGGAAACGGACTTCGGCGGGATGCGGGCCATGGTGGCGATCGTCGCCTCGATCTCCTTCACGCCGATGGTGCGCTTGCGGCGCGATTCCGGCAGGAGCATCTGCGAGGCGCCCGTCTCGTCGATCACGTCGATCGCCTTGTCGGGCAGCTTGCGATCGTTGATGTAGCGCGCCGACAGTTCCACCGCCGTCCTGATGGCGTCGTTGGTGAAGCGCACGCCGTGATATTCCTCGAAATAGGGCTTGAGGCCCTTGAGGATCTCGACGGCGTCGGGAATCGTCGGCTCGTTGACGTCGATCTTCTGGAAGCGGCGGACGAGAGCCCGGTCCTTCTCGAAGAACTGGCGATATTCCTTGTAGGTGGTCGAGCCGATGCAGCGGATCGCGCCCGAAGCCAGCGCCGGCTTCAGGAGGTTCGACGCATCCATCGCCCCGCCGGAGGTCGCCCCGGCGCCGATGACGGTGTGGATCTCGTCGATGAACATGATCGCGCCGGGATAGTCCTCGATCTCCTTGACGACCTGCTTCAGCCGCTCCTCGAAATCGCCGCGGTAGCGCGTGCCGGCCAGCAGCGCACCCATGTCGAGAGAGAAGATCGTGGAATCCCGCAGGATCTCCGGCACGTCGGCATTGATGATGCGCCGCGCCAGACCTTCGGCGATCGCGGTCTTGCCGACGCCGGGATCGCCGACGAACAGCGGATTGTTCTTCTGCCGGCGGCAGAGGACCTGGATGGTGCGGCGGATTTCCTCGTCGCGGCCGATGAGCGGGTCGATCTTGCCCTTCTTGGCCTTCTCGTTGAGGTTCACGCAATAGGCTTCGAGGGCGTCGGTCTTGCGCTTCTGCCGGTTGCCGCTGTCCACCGTCGCCTGATCGTCCTCGCTGCCGCTGCGCGCCGACCGGCTCTCGGAGACGTTCGCCCGCTTGGCGATGCCGTGGCTGATATAGTTCACGGCGTCATAGCGGGTCATGTCCTGCTCTTGCAGGAAATAGGCGGCGTGGGATTCGCGCTCGGCGAAGATCGCCACCAGCACGTTGGCGCCGGTGACCTCCTCGCGCCCCGACGACTGCACATGGATCACCGCCCGCTGGATCACCCGCTGGAAACCCGCGGTGGGCTTGGATTCCTCGTGCTGGTCGGCGACCAGATTTTCCAGTTCGGTATCGATATATTCGACGAGGTCCCGCCGGAGCTTGTCGAGATCGACATTGCACGCCCGCATGACCGCCGCCGCGTCCTGATCGTCGATCAGCGACAGCAGCAGATGTTCCAGGGTCGCGAATTCCTGATGCCGCTCGTTGGCATAGGCCAGGGCCTGATGGAGCGACTTCTCAAGGCTTCGGGAGAATGACGGCACGACCTGTCCTCACTTCTTCTCCATGACACACTGGAGAGGGTGCTGATGCTTACGCGCGAAGTCCATCACCTGCGTGACTTTGGTTTCCGCCACCTCGTAGGTATAGATCCCGCACTCTCCCACGCCATGATGATGCACGTGCAACATGATCCGGGTCGCCTCTTCCTTGTTCTTCTGGAAGAAGCGCTCCAGCACGTGCACGACGAACTCCATTGGCGTGTAGTCGTCGTTGAGCAGCAGAACACGATACATGCTCGGCCGCTTGGTCTTTGGCCGCGTCTTGGTGGCGGTCACCGTTCCGGTGTCGTCCCCCTCGTCGCGGCCGTCCTCTGCCGACAGCGTGGCCGAAAACACCCCGACCGCACCGGCCAGCGCTCCTCCCACGCCGGAAATCCGGCTTCTCGAAGATATGGGGGCCTCCGGTCCCGAAACCAGTCCCCCGTTGTGGTCCGCCCGATCTCCGTCGCCCGTCACTGTGCGGTTCCCATTTCCGGCACCCTTCTGCCCGGGTCGCCGACGCCTGTTCGGTGTGTCTCGAAGTGACATATTAAGCCCAATGTGGCGGCGCGCAACGCAGGCCGCACGGGAAAAAGTGACCGGCGGGACGCAAAGAAAGAAGGCAATAAAAAAGCCCGGTGCCCGCCTTGTGGCGGAGACCGGGCCGTGCCGGCCACGTGGACCGGACAACAATGCGCTTCCGTTGCAACAACTGTTACAGGAACCGAACCTCTGTCGGCCCGACTGAGCGCGGACCGTTGACAGGCAACTGATGAAGACAGGCGCGAAACCGCGGTCTGAACTTCAGGCCTGTGCGGAGGTCACCGGACGAAGGAGCGCCGGTCACCTCCGAAATCTGGGAGGCGCCATGCCGGTTGCGACACGTTCCGGCCCGACAGCCGGCCCCGCCGCAGCAGCAGGCATGTCCCGGCCAGCGACGTGGCCGGGATCAGCGGCTCACTTGCCGACCTTGCCCAGGATGCCTTCGAGCGGCTTGTAGATGTCCTTGGCGAGGTCGACATACATCTCGCCGATCTTCGAGGCCTGGGACACGAAGCCCTCGTAGGAAGCCTTGAAGTACTCGTTCTGGACCTCGACGGCCTTGTCGAGGGTCTTGGCGCCGATGAGCTTCTCGAGCGTGGCAGAGCCATCCTCGAAGCTCTTCTTGGAATAGTCGGCCATTTCCACGGCGATCGCCTGGAAGCCCTTCGTCACCACGCCGAAGCTCGCCAGAGCGTTGTCCACGCTCTCCTTGCCGAACTTCTGGAAGTCCTCGATGCCGTTCGCCATTGTGGCTGCCCTCAGTCCCTGGATCGTATCGAACGACCGGAGGCCCGCCGCGGGGCCGTTCCGGCAAATGAGCGGATAGGAAACATCCGGCGCCGGCCTCCCCGGCTGTGTCATCGGCCGCGGAAATAGCCTTCCGCGTCCCGCTTCAACCCGAATGCCCGAAGAAGAACGATCAGCGAATTGAATTCGCTCTTGACCGCTTCTCTTCCGTCACAGTCAGAACTATATGCGATGCAGCAGGAATGTCAATCTTCATTTTGCACCGCAACATCGCGAAAACGTGACCGCCGCCATCGCGGAAAGCCGGCTTTCCGGAGGGATTCCAGTCTCTTCCGGCGACATCCTGCGGCTCGGCGCCCGCCGGGGGGCGACGAAGGGAGGAGACGCGGTTTACAGCTTGGTAACTGCACCAACCCTAGAGTCGCCACAGTTCAGTCCCCGCTCTGGCATGTGGCATCCCGGCCACATCCACCTTGGGTCCAGGGTCCTGTCCGGATGATGGTCCGGTGCCGCATGGGGCGGTGCCGGCGATCCGGCTGGCCAAGCAGACGAATTCGGGTTCCTGATGGCGTATGTCCGCTTCTCCCCCGCTGTCCCGGTCCGGCGATCCGTCGCGGGGTCGCTGGTTGCCGCACTGGTCTTGCTGACGGGGCTGGGTCTCTTCTCGCCGGCCCTGGCCGCAGCCGAGCGCTATGCGGCGATCGTGATCGACGCCAACACCGGCCGGACCCTGTTCGAGCGCAATGCCGATGATCCGCGCTATCCGGCCTCGCTCACCAAGATGATGACGCTCTACATCCTCTTCGAGGAGCTGACGGCGCGGCGCATGTCGCTGGCCACCCCCCTCAAGGTGTCGGCCCGGGCCGCCGCCCAGGCGCCCTCCAAGATGGGGCTGAAGCCGGGCGAGACCATCACCGCCGGCGAGGCGATCCGCGCCCTCGTGGTGAAATCGGCCAATGACGTGGCCGTGGTGGTGGCCGAGAATATTGGCGGGTCCGAGGATGGCTTCGCCCGTCGCATGACACAGACTGCCCGGTCCCTCGGCATGCGCAACACGACCTTCCGCAATGCTTCCGGCCTGCCCGACCTGGGCCAGAAGACCACGGCGCGCGACATGGCGACCCTCGGCATCGCCCTGCGCCAGCGTCATCCGACGCTGTTCCGCTTCTTCTCCACCACCAGCTTCCAGTTCCGCGGCGCCACCATCCGCGGCCATAACCGGCTGCTCGGCCGCGTCGATGGCGTCGATGGCATCAAGACCGGCTACATCCGCCTGTCGGGCTTCAATCTGGTGACCTCGGTCAACCGCAATGGCCGGCTGCTCGTTGCCACCGTGATGGGCGGCGATACTGCCCGGGCCCGCGACGCCCACATGGCCCAGCTCATCGAGACCTATCTGCCGAAGGCCTCCATCCGGCTCGGCAACACCATCCGCGCCGCGCCGATGGAGCCGACGGGCACCCGCCGGGGCGAGCTGCCGGTCCGCCCCTCTGCCGCTCCTGCCGTGACCGCCGCCGCCACCCTTCCCGCCGCCAAGGGGCCGCCCACCAGCCTGCTGCCCGAGGAAAGCGGCGATGTGGGCGATGATGACGAGGCGATGGACGGTCCGGTCAGCGCGCTTCCCGCCACCCCGCCGGTGCCCGCCAGCGCCGTGCCCGCGAGCGTGCCGGCCAAGACCGCCCGCGTGAAGGGCACCAAGGTCGCCTCCCTCGACGACAGCCAGATCGTGCCGCCGCAGAAGAAGCCGGCCGCGGTCGCCAAGAGCGCGCCGCAGAAGGAGGAAAAGCCGGAGCCGGTGGCGGCTGCGCCTGCCCGGGGCGGCTGGGTGATCCAGATCGGCGCCGTCCCGTCGGCCAAGGCGGCCAGCGACCTCCTCGACCGGGCCCGCGATGCCGCTGCCCGGGCCCTCAAGGGCGCCGAGGCCTCCACCCAGAAGGTCGAGGGCGGAAAGACCCTCTACCGGGCCCGCTTCGTCGGCTTCGCCAACCAGACGAGTGCCAATGCAGCCTGCGCGGCGCTCTCGGCGCAGAAGTTCCCGTGCCTTGCCATGCGCCAGTAATCATACCAGGCGCACGACGTGCCGACCGCACCCCGGCGCCTGAAGATCAGCAGATTCTCCATATGCCCCAGGGACATCGAAAATCTGCCCCGAAGTACCAAAAAGTCCTGTTCAAGGATCTTTGGTATCAGCCGTCCCCCCCGGGCGGATGATCCCCGCCCGATCCCGACCCTTGCCGATCCTCACGCCCCGGCGCGCGCCCGTGCCCCGGATCGGCCCCGCTCGCTCTCCGTGCGTCCGCACGCCAAACCCGTGTTGGTGCCCAATGACCGCCGAAACCTTCCCCGTCTCCCTGCCGCTTGTCCGCCCGGCGCTTTCGCGGTCTCCGTCCCGCCCCGGCCTGCCGGGCCTGAAGGCGGTGCTGGCTGCCGCACCGGCCGGCAGCCTGCTGTCGCGCGGTCCGCGCGGTCTCGTCGGACTGCTGCTCGGCCAGAGCGCGCGCGCCCGCCGCGCCGCCCGGCCGCTGGCCTTCGTCTCGGTCAGCTGCAAGACCCCGGCCGGAAAGCCCGCCGTCCGCATCGCCCTGCCCTGAGACCGGAGACCTTCAGGCCGGCCCCTCCGGGCGACCGATGCGGATTCTCATGCCCCTGACGCTGACGGAGAATCCGCGCCCCGTCAGGGGGCGTGGGAGAAGCCGGCACACGGTGTCCCCGAGAGACACCCGACGGCCAGCCGCGACGGTCCCCGGCGTCAGGCCAGGCGCATGAAGTGCTGACCGCACCGTGAGCCTGAAGGGCAGCAGATTTCTCATATGCCCCAAGGACATGAGAAATCTGCATCGGAATGCCAAAGAGTCCTCTTCGAGGATCTTTGGCATCAGTCGGTGCGGCGATAGACGATGATGGAGAGATAGGTCATCGGCAGGGAGATCAGCCGCTCGGGACCGTGAGGGGCGGCCGAATCGAACATCAGCGCATCCCCCGGCGTCAGCCGGTAGGTGCGGTCGGCGTGGCGATAGTCGACCTCGCCGGAGAGCATGTAGATGAACTCCGCCCCCTCGTGGCGGAAGCCGGTATAGGGCGCCGCGTCCTCGCGCAGGGTGATGAGATAGGGCTCGATGGCGACATCGCCGCCAAGCGCCGCCCCCAGCAGCTGATAGACATGGCCGACCTTGGTGCCGCGCCGCTCGATCACCACCCCGGCGCCGGCCCGCACGAAGGAACAGTCGCGCTTTTCCTCGAAGGTGGCGAACAGCGTGGTGATCGGCACCGCCAGCGCCCCGGCCACCCCCTGGAGAGTGGCGAGAGACGGCGAGATCTGGCCATTCTCGATTTTCGATAGCATGCCCGAGGAGATGCCGGCGGCGGCGGCCAGTTCGGTGATCGACAGGCCGTTCATGCGCCGCAGGGCGCGGATCTGGAGGCCGATCGCCTT
>JBBSSF010000174.1:0-7296 GCA_038242345.1 Hyphomicrobiales bacterium | reverse complement strand
GGCGGTGTAGATCACGGTCTACTACGTATCAATAAAAAAAAATAATGAAGGCGAAAACAACCAGACCTGAGGGGAGTACATCGACACGCCGATCGCCGAGATCCCCGCTGCCAGGCAGAAGACGTAGGTCGTGAAGCTGGCGACCGAGTAACCGGAGAAGCGGACCCGGTCTTCCTTGTCGCGCATGGCCACGAGGATGCGGCCGAGCTTGGAGGCGCGGATGAAATAGCCGATCAGCAGCACGCCGATCAGCAGGGCGGCATTGACGAAATAGAGGATGTTCTTGGCCTCATCGGTGCGGATGTCCCAGCCCATGAGGGTGCGCAGGTCGGTGATGCCGTTGATGCCGCCGGTGTAGCCCTGCTGGCCGACGATCAGGATGGTGAGGATCGCCGCGATCGCCTGGGTGATGATGGCGAAGTAGACGCCGCCCACCCGCCGCTTGTACATCGCGGTGCCGATGATGAAGGCGAGCGCCGAGGGAACCAGGATCACCGCGATCAGGGTGAAGGTGAAGGAGTGGAAGGGCTGCCAGAACCAGGGCAGTTCGGTCAGCTGGTTCCAGTCCATGAAGTCGGGGATGCCCGGGGTGGACTGGATCTTGGTGTTCTCGACGCTGGAGGCTTCCAGCTTCAGGAACATGGCCATGCAGTAGCCGCCGAGGCCGAAGAAGATGCCCTGCCCGAGGGACAGGATGCCGCCGAAGCCCCAGCACAGCACGAGACCGACCGCCGCAAAGGCATAGGTCAGATATTTGCCGACCATGTTGAGGCGGAAGCTGTCGAGGGTGAGCGGCAGGATCACCACGATCAGGATGGTGAGCGCGATCAGGCCGGCAAGTTCTGGACGGGTGAGGAAGGCGAGCCGGGACTTGGCAAAGGGAGACGACATGGCGGACCTCACCGGCGGATCATGAGGACGAAGAGACCCTGCGGCCGCAGCATCAGGATGATGACGACACCCAGAAGCGTAAGCACCTTGGCGACGGAACCGGAGAGGAAGAATTCCAGCGTCGACTGGGTCTGCGAGATCGTGAAGGCGGAGAGGATGGTGCCGATGAGGCTCTGGGCGCCGCCGAACACCACGACGAGGAAGGTGTCGACGATGTAAAGCTGGCCGGCCGTCGGGCCCGTGGAGCCGACCATGGTGAAGGCCGAGCCGGCGACCCCGGCGATGCCGCAGCCGATGCCGAAGGTGAGCCGGTCGACGCGCTCGGTGTCGATGCCGACGGCGCCCGCCATCACCCGGTTCTGCACCACGGCGCGCACCTGGCGACCCCAGCGCGAGCGGTACATCAGCACGCCGACCGCAATGGTGATGACAATGGTCAGCGCCATGACGAACAGGCCGTTGATCTGCACCTCGATGGTATCGGTGAGCTGCAGCGAGCCCATCATCCAGTTGGGCAGCTCGACGCCGACCTCACGCGGGCCGAACACCGAGCGGTAGACCTGCTGCAGGATCAGGCTGAGGCCCCAGGTGGCAAGCAGCGTATCGAGCGGGCGGCGGTAGAGATGGCGGATCATCGCCCACTCGACCAGCATGCCAAGGGCCCCGGAGGCGCAGAAGGCCAGCGCCATGGCGATGAAAAAGTAGATCGGGAACAGCGCGGGCAGGTAATTCGCGAAAAACTGCGAGCACAGCCACGTCACATAGGCGCCCAGGATCATGAACTCGCCATGGGCCATGTTGATGACGCCCATCTGGCCGAAGATGATCGCAAGACCGAGCGCCATCAGAACGAAAACGGAAAACAGGATCAGTCCGGCAAAGCCCTGCATCACGAAGATGGAGGCAAGGTCGCCCAGAGTATAGCCGTCGAACATGGAGAACATGCACTGTGTCCTTCGAGCCGGGCGGGGGGATGTGGAGGTTCCGGGGCGACCCGGACCGGGCAGACCGTGCGCCCGCGCGGACGACGGCCCCCCCGGAGCCGAACCGGCGCCGGTCCGGCAGGAGGGCCGGACGGCACGACGGCGACGGCGCGTCCGGCCGGCGCCTTGCGGCCTCGGGCGGACGGACGGGACAGGAAAGACGGACCGGCCGGATGCCGACGGGACGGAACGGGAGGATCCCGCCCCGTCGGTCCGGACTGCGGGCCCGCCGGCCGCGGCTCAGGCGGCAACCTCTGCGGGCCGGCCGATCACTGGTAGCCCTTCGGGAACGGATCCGGCTCGACCAGGTCGGCGGTCTCGTAGACGACCTCGTACTGGCCATCGGCCTGGGCCTTGCCGACGCGGGTCTTGGACCAGAGGTGATGGTTGGGATGGATGCGGACATAGCCTTCCGGCGCGCCCTTGAACTCCACGCCCGGAGACGCCTCGGCAACCTTGTCGATGTCGAACGAGCCGGCCTTCTCGACGGTGAATTTCCACAGCCACGGACCAAGATAGGCGGCCTGGGTGACGTCGCCGATCACCGTCTTCTCGCCCCACATCTTCTTGAAGGCCTCGACGAAGGCCTTGTTGTTGGGGTTGTCGAGGGACTGGAAATACTTCATGCAGGCATAGGCGCCGGCGATGTTCTCGCCACCGATGCCGTCGATCTCGTCCTCGGTCACCGAGATGGTGAGCAGCGTCTGCTTCGACAGGTCGATGCCGGCCGCCTTCAGCTGCTTGTAGAACGCGACGTTCGAGCCGCCGACGATGATCGCGTAGATCACGTCCGGCTTCTTCAGCTTGATCTTGTTGATGACCGAGTTGAACTGCGTGTGGCCGAGCGGGAAATAGTCCTCGCCGACGACCTGACCACCGTCCAGATGGCCTTCGATGTGCTTGCGCGCGATCTTGTTGGAGGTGCGCGGCCAGATATAGTCGGAGCCGAGGAGATAGAAGGTCTTGGCGCCCTTGGTCTTGTTGACCCAGTCGAGGCCGGCGATGATCTGCTGGGTCGCTTCCTGACCCGTATAGATCACGTTCTTGGACTGCTCCAGGCCCTCATAGAAAGTCGGATAGTAGAGCATGCCATTATACTGCTCGAACACCGGCAGAACGGCCTTGCGCGAGGCCGAGGTCCAGCAGCCGAACACGGCGGCGCACTTGTCGTTGACGAGGAGCTTCTTGGCCTTTTCGGCGAAGGTCGGCCAGTCGGAGGCGCCGTCTTCCTGGATGTACTTGATCTGACGGCCGAGCACGCCGCCGGATGCATTGATCTGGTCGATGGCCAGCTTCTCGGCCTGCACCGAGCCCGTCTCCGAGATGGCCATGGTGCCGGTCACGGAATGCAGGATGCCGACGGTGACGTCGGTGTCGGTGACGGCGAGGCCGGTGGTGTTCACGGCGGAGGTCGGCGGGGTCTGGGCGAAGACCGGCCGGGCGAACGCGCCGACGAGGGGAACGGCCGCCATGCCCATGAGCAGCTTGCGGCGCAGCAGGTCGGGGCCCAGCGGATATTTCGGATCGGTCGACATCTTGCCTCCCTCGGCGAGGTGGGGGAACCGGGACGGACACCGTCTGGCGTCCGTGTGGTTCGATGCTGGCCCCGATGCCGCGATGCAGCAATGCGCGCTTCACCCGTCTGCCTTACGTAAAATGCCCTGCCCGATCCGCCGTCTTCTGCCGCAAGACTCCCGGCCGCCTGTACGTCAAATGACGTAATGCCTCTTTCTCCGTGTTCTGGCATGCCACGGGCACGTCAATCTCGTGACCAGAATTTGGACAGGTGCGCTGTCAACATGAGCCCTCGGGCACCAGTAGCAGGCGATCCGGACCAGTATCTGGGATTGAAACGACACCGGGCGGCGATTGCTTGGCGAAAACTTGTCGGCGGGGACCATCGGGCGGCGAACTGGCAGGCTTTGTGCATCGCGGTCCGGCCGCCCCCTTCCCCCCGGGGGAGCGGCCTGCGGGAGAGAAGCGATTTTCAGGTGTGAGCCCATCGACGCCCGTCCGGAGCCGGGCGGACAGCAGCGCATCGTCCGGGTCCGCCGCGACTACAATCGCTGGGTCGCGGACCAGACGCTGGAGGACTACGCCCTGCGCTTCACCGCCGAGGGGGCGCGGCGCTGGTCGGTGTTCCGGGTGGCCAACACCGCCATTGGCGGCATCTCCTTCCTCGCCCTGGAGGCGATCGGCGGCGCCATCACGCTGGCCTATGGCTTCACCAACGCGATTGCGGCCATCCTCGTCGTCTCGGCGCTGATCTTCATCACCGGCCTGCCGATCAGCCTCTATGCGGCCCGCTTCGGCGTCGACATCGACCTTCTGACCCGTGGTGCCGGCTTCGGCTATCTCGGCTCCACCATCACCTCGCTGATCTATGCGAGCTTTACCTTCATCTTCTTTGCCCTCGAAGCCGCCATCATGGCCAAGGCCCTCAATCTCGGCCTCGGTCTGCCCGAGTGGATCGGCTTCATCGTCTCGTCCCTGGTGGTGATCCCGCTCGTCACCTACGGCTTTACCTTCCTGTCCCGGTTCCAGATGTGGACGCAGCCGCTGTGGATCATTCTCCACGTGCTGCCTTTCCTGTGCATCTTCTTCTTCGATACCGGCACGGTGGATTCGTGGATTCATCACACCGGCCGGCTCGGCCATGTCGACGGCGCCTTCGATCTCGCCCTGTTCGGGGCCGCGGCGGGGGTGGTGTTCGCCCTCGTCGCCCAGATCGGCGAGCAGGTGGACTTCCTGCGCTTCCTGCCGCGGCCGAAGCGCGGCCACCGGCTCGGCTGGTGGGTGGCGCTGGTGGCGACCGGGCCGGGCTGGATCATCCTCGGCGCGGCCAAGCTCGTCGCCGGCTCCTTTCTCGCCTTTCTCGCCTTCAAGAATGGCGTGCCGCCCGCCGATGCCGCCGAGCCGACCCAGATGTACCGGGTCGCCTTCAGTTATGTGACGCAGAACCCGCAGATCACCCTCGCCGTTGCGGTGCTGTTCGTGGTGATCTCGCAGCTGAAGATCAATGTCACCAACGCCTATGCCGGCTCGATTGCCTGGTCGAATTTCTTCTCGCGGCTGACCCACTCGCATCCCGGGCGCGTGGTGTGGGTGGTGTTCAATGTCGCCATCGCGCTGATGCTGATGGAACTCGGCATCTACAAGAGCCTGGAACACACCCTCGGGCTCTATGCGCTGGTGGCGGTCGCCTGGGTCGGCAGCATCTTCGCCGATCTCGTGGTCAACAAGCCGCTGGGGCTCAGCCCGAAGGGCATCGAGTTCAAGCGCGCCTTCCTGTTCGACATCAACCCGGTCGGCTTCGGCAGCATGGCGATCGCCACCGTGGTGTCGATCCTCGCCTATGTCGGGGTGTTCGGGGCGACGGCGGCGGCGCTCTCCTGCTTCATCAGCCTGGCCATCGCGCTGGTGACGAGCCCGCTCATCGCCCGGGCGACCCGGGGCCGCTATTATCTCGCCCGCCGCAGCGTCGATCCCCTGCCCCGCGGCCGGCTCGACTGCTGCATCTGCGGCCACGCCTTCGAGACGCCGGACATGGCCCAGTGCCCGGCCTATGGCGGCCCGATCTGCTCGCTGTGCTGCACCCTCGACGCGCGCTGTCACGATCTCTGCAAGGCCCGCAGCCGGCTGTCGGAACAGCTGGTGGACGCGCTCGGCACCGTGCTGCCGGAGCCCGCCGTGCGGCGGATCAACTCCAGCCTCGGCTATTATCTCGGCCTCCTCGTCATGGTGACGGTGGTGTCGGGCGGGATCCTGGCCGCGGTCTATTTCGAGAGCGTGCGCGCCATCGGCACGCCGCAGGCGCTTCTTGGCAGCGCCTTCGCCAAGATCTTCGTCATCTTCCTGTTCATCGCCGGCGTGGTGTGCTGGCTGTTCGTGCTCGCCCATGAGAGCCGCAAGGTGGCGCAGGAGGAATCCACCCGCCAGAACGGCCTGCTGATGCAGGAAATCGCCGCCCACCACGAGACCGACCGGGCGCTTCAGGCCGCCAAGGAGGTGGCAGAGGCGGCCAACCTCGCCAAGTCGCGCTATCTCGCCGGCATCTGCCACGAATTCCGCACGCCGCTGAACGCCATCCTCGGCTATGCCCAGCTTCTCGACCATGATGCGCTGCCGCCCCAGAACCAGGCCAATGCGGTGCGCACCATCCGCCGCTCGGGCGAGCACCTGTCGAGCCTCGTCGAGGGTCTGCTCGACATCGCCCGCATCGAGGCCGGCCGGCTGACGCCGGAGCGCAGCATCTTCGCCTTTCCGGAATTCATGGAGCAGATCGTCGCCACCTTCCGGCTCCAGGCGGAGCTTCAGGGCATCGGCTTCCGTTTCGAGGGGCCGGCGCGGCTGCCCGCCCATGTGCGCTCCGACGAGAAGCGGCTGCGCCAGATCCTGCTCAACCTGCTCTCCAACGCGGTGAAGTTCACCCGCCAGGGCGAGGTGCGCTTCTCGCTGCGCTATCGCAACGACGTGGCCGAATTCGTCATCGCCGACACCGGCATCGGCATCGCCGAGGACGATCTGGAGCGGATCTTCATGCCCTTCGAGCGCATCGAGAACCCGGCCGGCCCGTGGATCCCGGGCACCGGCCTCGGCCTCACCATCACCAAGCTGATGATCGAGGTGCTGGGCGGCGAGATTTCCGTCTCCAGCCGGCTGGGCGAGGGCAGCCGGTTCACCGTCCGCCTGCATGTGCCCGCCGCCCCGGCCATCGCCGGCACCGACCCCGACCACCGCCGCATCACCGGCTATCTGGGCCCGGTGCGGCGGGTGCTGGTCGTCGATGACGAGGGCAGCCACCGCCAGTTCATGGAGGACGTGCTGCGCCCCCTCGGCTTCGAGGTCTATGGCTCGCCCGATGGCGAAAGCTCGCTGGCGATCGCCGCCCGCATCCGGCCCGATCTGGTGCTGCTCGACATCACCATGCCCGGCCCGTCCGGCTGGGAGGTCGCCCGGCTGATGCGCGAGGAGCTGATGCTCACCGGCGCCATCCTCATGGTCTCGGCCGATGCCGCCGGCGAGCCCGCCATTCCTCCCGACCAGCGCAACCATGACGACTATGTGGTGAAGCCCGTCGACGTCTCCGACCTGCTGCACAAGATCGCCCACGCCTGCGATCTCACCTGGACCACCGCCACCGGCACCCCGGTCACCGGCGCGTTTTCCCCGCCGGCCGCAGCCCCGGCCGCCACCGCCGCGCCCGATCTGCCGTCGCCCCCGCAGCCCGCCCCCGCCCCGCAGTCCGCCGCGCCCGCTTCACCGCCGGCCGGGGCCGACGCGGGGCCGGACCGGCGGGCGCTGGAAGAGCTGCGCGCGCTGGCGGAAATCGGCTATCTCCGGGCCCTGTCGGAGAAGATCGGCGATCTTGCCACCCGCACCCCGGTTCCCCCGGTGCTTCTCGCCCAGCTATCCGAACTCG
>JBBSSF010000173.1:0-7297 GCA_038242345.1 Hyphomicrobiales bacterium | reverse complement strand
GTCGGGCAGGCCGAGATCGACAAGGGCGAGATCATAGGACACCGCACGCGCCGCCGCCTCGCCGGACTCCGCATCGCCGCAGGCATCCAGCCGCCACCCGGCCGTCTCGATCGTCTCCCGGAGGAGCTCCCGCAGCCGGGCGCTGTCCTCCACGAGCAGCAGTCGCATCGCCGCATCCAGTTCCGGTGACGTCGCGTGATCCGGATCGGACATGACGCCTTTCCTCCGCCACCTGCAAGCCGGAGATGTGACTTTGGCGAACGTCCGCGCGAGAAAACACGGATGCCTTGCATGGCCGAGTGCCGTTCAGCCCTCAGGCGAACCGCCACGCGCGGGTGAACCGGGGGTGTCATCCGCGCGTGGCGCTCCCGGAACCGGGATCGGGGAAACCGGTCCGGAAGCGGGCCGCCCGGCCCCCCGAAGGGAACCGGACGGCCCGGATTCGCGTCCGGGCCGGGGACGGCGGACCGGAGCGCCGGACAGACGGGACCCTGCCCCGGCTGCCGGACAAGGGCGGGGGGACGCACTGCCCCCCGATCCCGGCGGCACACGGGGTGCCGGGCACCATGCGGCTGGGATCAGGGCTCGCCAGGCGGGCGCTTGCGCCCCGTCACCATGGCCCAGGCCAGGTTCTCGTGATGGCGGCGGCTCTCGTAGAGCGCGGCCGCCACATGAAGGATCGCGAGGACCATCAGCAGGTTCGCCAGGGTCTCGTGAGTTTCCTCCACCCACTCGACGCCCCAGAAGGCGTCGGTGCCCATCAGGATGCCGGTGACCGACAGACCGGCCAGCAGCGCCATCAGGGCCAGCATCATGGCGCCGCCCGCCGGGGTATGCCCCAGAGTGCGGCCCTCGCGCCGGTGGAGAATGTCGGAGAGATGGGCGAAGACCGCCCGCGGTCCGACCACGAAATCCGAGAAGCGGGCGTGGCGGGTGCCGATGAAGCCCCACAGCAGACGGATGACGAGAGCGACGGCCACGACATAGCCGACGATCTCGTGCGGCTCGTCCTCCAGGACGAACAGGTTGAGAAGGCAGCCGGCAACGACCGTCCAGTGGAACAGCCGCACGACCGGATCCCAGACCTTCACCATCCCGCTGCTCTCAGCAGGATCCGCCATGGGATCAGCCCCCGATTTCCGCCTTCACGACGTCACCGGTGACCGGGTTGAAATAGACCTCGGCCTTCTTGTCGTCCTTGGTCTTGCCATAGATCTCGTAGCAGGAGCCGCTCACCTTGAAGGTGCGGATATCCTTGTAGCCCATTTCGGCGACCTTGGCCTTCATGGCCTCTTCGGTCATCCATTTGTCCTTGGGCTCGGTGGTGCACTTGGGAGCCGCAAAGGCAGCGGCCGGCACCAGGGTCAGACAGGTGACCGCAGCGACGATCCGGGGAAGACGGATATGCATCGCGCATCTCTCCGTTGAGGAGCCGGCGTTGTTGCCGGCAGGCGCGAGGATCCGCCCGCCCACCTGTCGACAACCTGTCCGCGGAAACGGATTTCACACATGCCCTTTCGGGTGGTGTCGTCGCCCCCCCAAAGCGCATCACGCGCGCTGCACGCCAAGCCAGCGGTCGAGACGGGCGGGATCGGCGATGAGCTCGGCGCTCGGGCCCAGATGGGCGACGCGGCCGCGCTCCAGCACCAGCGCCTGCCGGGTCAGCGGCAGGATCTGGTGGGCGTGCTGCTCCACCAGGATGATGGCGAGATCGCCGGTCTCCACCATGGCGCGGATGATGCGGAAGAGTTCCTGCACGATCAGCGGCGCGAGGCCCTCCATGGGCTCGTCCAGCAGCAGCACCTTCGGATTGAGCATCAGCGCCCGGGCAATGGCCAGCATCTGCTGTTCGCCGCCGGAGAGCTGGTTGCCCATGTTGGTGCGCCGCTCCTTCAGGCGCGGGAACATGCCGTAGAGCTTGCCCACATCCCACGGCCCCGGCCGGGAGACGACGGTGAGATTTTCCTCCACCGTCAGCGACGGGAAGATCTCGCGCTCCTGCGGCACCCAGCCGAGGCCGGCGCGCGCCCGCTTGTGGGCGGAGAGCTTCGTCAGGTCGCGCCCGTCAAAGCGCAGCGTGCCGCCATGCAGCCGGGTGACACCCATGAGGGTCGAAATCAGCGTCGTCTTGCCCATGCCGTTGCGGCCGAGCAGGGCAAGGCTGTCGCCGGCCTCAAGGGTGAAGGAAATGTCCTCCAGCACGATCGCGTCGCCATGGCCGGCGGTCAGGTGCTCGACGACGATCAGCGGCTCAGCCATGGACGGCGCCCTCCCCGAGATAGACCTCGCGCACCAGCGGATGATCGGCCAGCACCGCAGGGGTGTCCTCGATCAGGATGCTGCCGGCCACCAGCACCGAGATGCGCTCGGCAAAGCGGAAGACGAGGTCCATGTCGTGCTCGATCAGGAGCACGGTGACATCGGCCGGCAGACCGGCCAGCGTCTCGAACAGCTGCCGGCTTTCCGAGGTGGGAACCCCGGCGGCGGGCTCGTCGAGCAGCAGCACCTTCGGCTGCATGGCCAGCGCCAGGGCAATCTCCACCAGCCGCTGGCGGCCATAGGCGAGGTCCTTCACCCGGCTGTTGGCGACTTCGCCGAGGTGCAGGTCGGTGATGATTCGCGCGGCCGCGTCGATCACCTCGCCATGGGCGCCGACCGGTCGCCAGAAGCGCCGGCCGATACCGGCCCGTTCGCCGACGGCCAGCGTCACGGTTTCCAGCACCGTGAGATCGGCAAACAGCCGGTTGATCTGGAAGGTGCGGGCCAGCCCCTTGCGCACCCGCCGGCTCTGGGACAGCGCCGTGACATCCTCCCCCATCAGGAACACCTGACCGCGGGTCGGCTCCAGAAAGCCGGTCAGCAGGTTGATGAGGGTGGTCTTGCCGGCGCCGTTCGGGCCGATCAGGGCATGGCGGGCGCCGGGGGCAATGGTCAGCGACACATTGTTGGTGGCGACGAAGCTGCCGAAGGTGCGCGCGAGGCCGCGGGTTTCAAGCGCCGGTGCGGTCACGGGCGGGCCCTCCGCAGATGCAGGCGGGCGCCCAGCCGGGCGAGACCGCCAAGGATGCCATCGCGGGCGAACAGCACCACGCCGATGAGGATGAGGCCGATCCACAGCTGCCAATATTCCGGATCGAGACCGGCCAGCACATGGTGCAGCAGCAGGAAGGCGATGGTGCCCACCAGCGCGCCATAAAGCCGGCCGGCGCCGCCCAGAATGAGGATGAGCAGCACTTCCGCCGAGCGCGAGAAGCCGAGCACGTCGAGGGCCACGAACTGGGTCGTCTGGGTGAGGAGCGCGCCGGCGACCCCGGCAAAGACCGCCCCCAAAGTCCAGGCGACGCGCAGCCGGCTGTTGACCGAGACGCCGAGGGCCGGCATCCGCGTGTCGTTCTGGTGGATCGCCTTCAGGGACAGCCCGAACGGGCTCATGACGATGCGCCGGGCGATGAGGAACATCCCGAACAGCACGACCACCGCATAGATGTAGGCGGTCTGGCCGTAGAGATCGAACTCGAACAGGCCGAGCACCGGGGCCATGTCCACCCCCGGCAGACCGTCGACGCCGCCGGTGAAGCCGCTCGCCTTGTTCGCCGCCTCATAGAGCATCATGCCGATGCCGACGGTGACCATCAGCCGGGTGAGGCCGGTGCCGCGCAGGACCAGGAAGCTGGTGCCGAAGCCGCCGAGCCCGGCCACCAGCGCCGCCGCCAGAAGGCCGAGGAGCGGATCGCCGATGCCCAGATAAGCCGGCATCATCCCGGCGGCATAGGCGCCGAGGCCGAAGAAGGCGGCATGCCCGAGCGTAATCATGCCGGCATAGCCGAGCACGATGTCGAGGGAGAGGGCGAACAGCGCCGTGATGGCGATCTGGGTCAGAAGCGCCAGATCATCGGGAAACAGGAACCAGCCGGCAACCGGCAAGAGCCAGAAGCCGAATTCCGCCGGGCGCCAGCGCGCCGCCCGCTTCAGCGGGCCGGTATCGACGGCCGGGAGGGAGGCTGAGAGATCGGTCATGCGCGCGTGTCCTCACCGGGTTCCGAACAGGCCCTGCGGGCGCACGATGAGCATCACCACCATCACCGTGTAGATGATGAAGGCGCCGAGGTCGGGCAGATAATATTTGCCGGCGACATCGCAGATGCCAATGATGAGGGCCGCCACCAGCGATCCGGTGATACTGCCGGCTCCGCCCACCGAGACGACGATGAGGAAATAGACCAGATAGCGCAGCGGAAATCCGGGATCGAGACCAAGCAGGTTGGCCCCGACCGCGCCACCAAGACCGGCCAGACCGGAGCCGATGGCGAAGGTGAGCACGAACACCTTGTCGACATCGATGCCCATGCCGCGGGCAACGCGGGGATTGTCGACCGAGGCGCGCAGCTCGGCGCCGAAGCGGGTGACGCCGATGATGCCATGGAGGCCGAGGGCGACCGCCGCCCCGAGCGCCACGAGGAAGGCGCGGTAGATGCCGATATCGGCGCCGGGCAGGTTGATCTGGCCCTGCAGCCACTCGGGGATGCGCACCGGCTGCTGGGCCGGGCCGAACAGCCAGTGGGCCACCGCCATGGCGACGAAGACGAGGCCGATGGAGAACAGCACCTGATCCAGCGCGCTCGATCCATAGAGCCGGCGATAGAGCAGCCGTTCCAGCACCGCGCCAAAGGCGGCGGCGGCCAGCGCCGCGATCACCACGCCGGCGAAGAAGGGCACGCCCAGCCGGTCGAGCAGGATCACGCACACATAGCCGCCCACCATGGCAAAGGCGCCGTGGGCGAGATTGATGAAGTTCATCAGCCCGAGGGTCACGGAGAGCCCGACGCTGATGAGAAATAACAGCATCCCCGAAGCGATGCCGTCGAAGATGATCGTCATGGACCCTCCTCCACCGGCCGCCCGTCCGGGGGGAGGCACCCCCGGGGCGTCCGGACGCGGCCGGTCGCCCGCCGGCTGCGTTCAAGTCGTCATCAGGATGCGCCGGCGGCCCGGCCGGCCTCTCGGAAAAGGCGGGCGGGATCCGGACGACAGGGGCGCGGGGTGGCGGCGGACCGGACGCGTCCCGCCGTCCCCTGCACCTCCCGTGCCGGGATCACCGGCGCGGGCAGAACGTCAGACCAAAGGCCCCTGAACCAAGGATCCCTCGGCAGTCCGGTGCGGATTTCTCATGCCTTTGGAGCATATGGGAAATCCGCAGTTCTTCAGACCCCGAATGCGGTCAGCAGTTCGTGGTCTCTGGCAGTATGACGTCCGGACGGACCGGCGCCGAAGCGCCTCGGGGGGACGGTCCGCCCGGACGGCAGTCCCTCCCGGCCACCGGAGGGGGGATCCGGACGGCCGGGAGAGTTCCGGAAATCCTCCCCGGGCAGCCTCCGCCGCCCCGGGATCTTCGCCAATCAACCGGGTCCGAAGGGCCGGCCGGAACCGACCTCATACCAGGCACGCAAGTGCTGACCGCACCGTGCGCCTGAAGGACAGCAGATTTCCCATATGCCCCAATGGCATGGAAAATCTGCATCGGAATACCAAAGAGTCCTTTGCAAGGATCTTTGGTATCACATCTTGGCCGGATCCTTGACGTTCTCGAACTTGTCGAACTCGACATTGACCAGCTCGCCATTCACCTTCTCGGTGCGGCGGATATAGACGGTCTGGACGATGTCGCGGGTGTCCGGATCGATCATGATCGGGCCGCGCGGGCTGTCGATCTTCAGGCCGGCCAGCGCCGCCATGATCTTGTCGCCATCGACATCGCCGCCGGTCTTCGCCAGCGCGCCATCGAGCGCGGCCATGCCGTCATAGGCGGCAACGGCGAAGTAGCTCGGCCGCAGCTTCTTGCCCGACACCTCGTAGATCCCGTCGATGAACTTCCTGTTCTTCTCGGAATCGTGGGCATAGGAATAATGATGCGCGGTGATGAGGCCGAGGGCCACGTCGCCGGTTGCTTCCAGATAGCTGTCGTCGGTGGCCTCGCCGGTGGCGATCAGCTTGATGCCGGCGTCCGCCAGACCGCGCTCCTGGGCCGCCTTCAGGAAGGCCGGCGGCAGCACGCCCGACGGGAAGAAGAAGAACACGGCTTCCGGCTTCTCGTCCTTGATGCGCTGGACATAGGCCGAGAAGTCCGGATTGTTGAGGGGCACCCGCACCTTGCCGACGATGGTGCCGCCGCCGGCGGTGAACGCCTTCTCGAAGGCGGTCTCGGAATCGGCGCCCGAGCCATAGTCGGCAACGACGGTGTAGACCTTCCTGATGCCGTCCTTCAGCGCCCAGCGGGCCATCGGGTCCGACACCTGCTGCACCGTGAAGGAGACCCGCGCCACATAGGGCGAGCGGGTGGTGATGGCCGACGACGAGGCGTTCATGACGATCGCCGGGATCTTCGCCTGCTTGGCCACATCGCCCACGGCATAGGCATTGGGGCTGAAATCGAGGCCGGCGAAGAAGGTCACCTTGTCCTTCACCGCCAGTTCCTGGGCGGCGCGCTTGGCCAGATCCGGCTGGGCGCCGGGCACGTCCTTGCGGATGATCTCGACCGGGTGACCGGCGAGCTTGCCATCATGCTCCTTCAGATAGAGCGCGATGCCATCATCGAACTGGCGGCCATAATCGGCATAGGGGCCGGAATAGGAGGCGATGACGCCGATCTTGATCGGCGTCTCGTCGGCGCGCGCCGCACCGACGAAGGTGGCGGCCAGAAGGCCGAGGGCAAGCAGGCTGGATTTCAGCATCGTCAGGTCGTCTCCGTCTCAGGAAGTCGGAAGCGCCGCGGGATCGGATGCGGCCGGGGGAGGAAGAGCAGGCGGGCAGATCCCGGAGCCGTCTTCCGGCCCCGGGGGACGCACGGGGTCAGAACAGCTCGAAATATTCGCGGTGTTCCCACTCGGTCACTTCGGCGTTGAAACGCTGGATCTCGAATTCCTTGATCCGGCAATAATAGTCGATGAAGCCTGTCCCGAGCCCGTCGGCCAGAACGGCATCGGCGCGCAGCGCCGCCACCGCCTCGGTCAGGGTCGTGGGCAGCAGGGGCGCCGGGGTCTCGTAGGGCAGATCGGCGGCCGGGCCCGGATCCAGCCGGCGCGTCAGGCCATCCACACCGGAAATCGCCTGGGCCGCCAGATAGAGATAGGGGTTGGCCGCGGGCTCGCCGATGCGGTTCTCCACCCGGGTCGCCGGATCGTCGCCGCCGCCGATGACGCGCAGCATGGCGCCGCGGTTGTCGCGGCCCCACGCCGCCCGGTCCGGGGCAAGCGAGAAGGCGCGATAGCGGCGATAGGCGTTGATCGTCGGCGCGGCGAGC
>JBBSSF010000172.1:0-7311 GCA_038242345.1 Hyphomicrobiales bacterium | reverse complement strand
GGCGGCAGCGCGGGTTTCCGCCATCCCCGGTTTGACTCCGGGCGCGGGTTGGGGCGGCCGGGCCCCCCCGCACGGGGGCTTTGGGGGCAGTCGCCCCCAAATCACATCAGGCGCTTATTCCGCTGCCGCGACCCCGACCATGGCCGGATCATAATTGAGGATCGGTGCCAGCCAGCGTTCGGCTTCCTCCACGGTCCAGCCCTTGCGGGCGGCATAGTCTTCCACCTGATCGCGCTCGATGCGGCCGACGCCGAAATAGAAGCTGTCCGGGTGGGAGAAATAGAGCCCGGAGACCGAGGACGCCGGCCACATGGCGCAGCTCTCGGTCAATTTGATGCCGGTGACGGCCTCGGCGTCGAGCAGACGGAACAGGGTCTGCTTCTCGGTGTGATCGGGCTGGGCGGGATAGCCCGGCGCCGGGCGGATGCCGGCATAGGATTCCGCGATCAGCTCGGCCGGGGTGAAGGCCTCGTCCGGGGCATAGCCCCAGAGCTCGCGCCGCACCCGGGCGTGCAGATATTCCGCGAAGGCCTCGGCAAAGCGGTCGGCGAGCGACTGGCTGAGGATCTTGGAATAATCATCATTGGCCGCCGCGAACTTCGCCGCCACCTCGTCCTCGCCGATGCCGGCGGTCACCGCGAAGCCGCCGACATAATCCGCCTCGCTGCCGAGCGGCGCCACGAAGTCGGCGAGCGCCGCATTGGCGCGGGCGCCATCGCGGGCAATCTGCTGGCGGAGCGTGTGGAAGGTGGCGAGCATGTGGGTGCGGGTCTCGTCGGCAAAGACGACGATGTCATCGCCCACCGCATTGGCCGGCCAGAAGCCGACGACGCCCTTCGCCGTCAGCCAGTTTTCCCCGACCATGCGATCGAGCATCGCCCGGGCATCGTTGAAGAGGGTGCGGGCCGGCGGGCCGACGATCGGATCGTCGAACAGCAGCGGATAGGTGCCCTTGATCTCCCAGGCCGAGAAGAAGGGCGTCCAGTCGATATAGGGGACCAGATCGGCGAGCGTCACTTCCACCGGGCGGATGCCGAGGAAGGACGGCTTCACCGGGGGATGGCCGGCAAAATCCGGCCGGAACGCCTTCTTGCGGGCCTCGGCGATGGCCAGACGCCGGCGCGCTTCCAGACCGCGGGCGTGGCCGTCGGCAATCTTGCGATAGTCGGTGCGGATCTCGTCGACATAGGTCGCCCGCTCGCCGCCGATGAGCTTCTGCACCACGCCGACGGCGCGGCTGGCGTCCGTCACGTAGACGGCCTGACCGCGCTTGTAGTTCGGATGGATCTTCACCGCCGTGTGCACCCGGCTGGTGGTGGCGCCACCGATGAGCAGGGGAACATCCATCCCCAGCCGCTCCATTTCGGCCGCCACATGGCACATTTCATCCAGCGACGGGGTGATGAGGCCGGAGAGGCCGACCACATCGACCTTCTCGGCGACCGCCTTTTCCAGAATGGTCTTGGCCGGCACCATCACGCCGAGGTCGATGACCTCGTAGTTGTTGCACTGGAGGACCACGCCGACGATGTTCTTGCCGATATCGTGCACGTCGCCCTTGACGGTGGCGAGCAGGATGCGGGCCGCGGCCTCGCGGGCATCGGCCCCGGTGCGCCGCTTTTCCTCTTCCATGTAGGGCATCAGCACGGCGACGGCCTGCTTCATCACCCGGGCCGACTTCACCACCTGGGGCAGGAACATCTTGCCGGCGCCGAAGAGGTCGCCGACCACGTTCATGCCGGCCATCAGCGGCCCCTCGATGACATCCAGCGGCCGCGGCAGGGCAAGGCGGGCGGCCTCGGTGTCCTCGACGATGAACTCGGTGATGCCGTTGACGAGGGCGTGCTCCAGCCGCTTCTCGACGGGCCACGTCCGCCAGGTCAGATCCGCCTCGCGCTTCTTCGCGCCATCGCCCTTGAAGCGGCCGGCGATTTCCAGCAGGCGCTCGGTGCCATCCTTGCGACGGTTGAGGATGACGTCCTCGCAGGCCTCGCGCAGCTCCGGATCAATCTCGGCATAGACGCCGAGCTGGCCGGCATTGACGATGCCGAAATCCATGCCGGCCTGAATGGCATGGTAGAGGAACACGGTGTGCATCGCCTCGCGCACCGGCTCATTGCCACGGAAGGAGAAGGAGAGGTTGGACACGCCGCCGGAGACATGGGCGTGCGGCAGGTTCTGGCGGATCCAGCGCGTCGCCTCGATGAAGTCGACGCCGTAGTTGTCATGTTCCTCGATGCCGGTGGCCACCGCAAAGATGTTCGGATCGAAGATGATGTCTTCGGCCGCAAAGCCGATTTCCTCGGTCAGGATGCGGTAGGCGCGGGCGCAGATGGTCGTCTTGCGCGCGAAGGTGTCGGCCTGTCCCGTCTCGTCGAAGGCCATGACGACGACGGCGGCGCCATAGGCCATCACCGTTTCGGCATGTTCCCGGAAGGCGTCTTCCCCTTCCTTCAGCGAGATGGAATTGACGATCGCCTTGCCCTGAACGCACTTGAGGCCGGCTTCGATCACCGACCATTTGGACGAGTCGATCATCACCGGCACCCGGGCGATGTCCGGCTCGGAGGCCACCAGATTGAGGAAGGTGACCATCGCCTTCTCGGAATCGAGCAGGCCCTCGTCCATGTTGACGTCGATCACCTGGGCGCCGCTCTCCACCTGGTCGCGGGCGACCGCCAGCGCGGCGGCATAGTCGCCGGCGGTGATGAGCTTGCGGAAGCGGGCCGAGCCCGTGACGTTGGTGCGTTCGCCGATATTGACGAAGGAGGCGATCGGGGCGGTGGTCATCGGAACGTCCGGTCTGATCGGGAGGGCGTCGGGGCGGGGCGGGCGGAGAACCGCCCGTCAGGAGGCGAGCTCGAAGGGCTCCAGACCCGACAGACGCATGTGCGGGGAAATCTCGGGAACGCGGCGCGGCGCCTTGCCCGCCACCCCCTCGGCGATCGCCCGGATATGATCCGGCGTGGTGCCGCAGCAGCCGCCGACGATGTTGACGAGGCCGGCCTCGGCGAACTCGCCAAGCAGCGCGCCCATGGCTTCCGGGCTCTCGTCATAGAGGCCGAACTCGTTGGGCAGGCCGGCATTGGGATAGGCGCATACCAGCGTGTCGGCCACCCGGCCGATCTCGGCGATGTGGGCCCGCATCTCCTTCGCCCCCAGCGCGCAGTTCAGCCCGATGGAGAAGGGTTTCGCATGGCGCAGCGAATACCAGAAGGCCGTCGGCGTCTGGCCGGAGAGGGTGCGGCCGGAGAGGTCCGTGATGGTGCCCGACAGCATGATCGGCCGGTCGACGCCCCGGGTGGCCATGGCCTTCCTGGCCGCAAACACGGCTGCCTTGGCGTTCAGCGTGTCGAACACCGTCTCGATCAGGATGAGATCGGCGCCGCCGTCGATGAGGCCGAGGGTCGCTTCCTCATAGGCCGTCACCAGCGCGTCGAAGGTGATGGCGCGGAAGCCCGGATCGTTGACGTCAGGCGAGATGGAAGCCGTGCGGTTGGTGGGGCCGATGGCGCCGGCGACGAATTTCGGCCGGTCCGCGGTCGCCACCCGGGCCGCCGCCTCGCGGGCCAGCCGCGCGCCTTCCCGGTTCAGCTCGTAGACGATCGCCTCCATGCCATAATCGGCCTGGGCGATGGTGGTGGCCGAGAAGGTGTTGGTCTCCACGATATCGGCGCCGGCGGCAAAATAGGCGGCGTGGATGTCGCGGATCGCCTCGGGCTGGGTCAGGATCAGCAGGTCGTTGTTGCCCTTGAGATCCCGGCCGAAGTCCCTGAAGCGGTCGCCGCGGAAATCCTCCTCGGCGAGCTTCAGGCGCTGGATCATGGTGCCCATGGCGCCGTCGAGGATGAGGATCCGCTCTTGGGCCATGCGGCCGAGGGTCTCGCGGATCCAGGCACCGGAACGGGGCTCGGCGGTCATGGGGTTCCCTCCAGAAGGGGACAGGAGATCATCGCGGGGCCATCAGGGTAGCAGCCCCGCCCGAAGGCAGAAAGGCCGGTCCCTCCGCGAAATCCCGGAGGCGCCGGCCGCGGGCGGATATAAACATATCCTTATGTGTTGATGCAAGGGCAGGGCATTGCGCCCGCCGGGAGGGTGCGGAACGGGTGGTCTCCGCCGCCGGGTCCGGGCGCCATCCGGGTTCTGCCGTCATGGACGCGAGGCAGGCAGCGCGCTAACCCGGACATATCCTCAAGCTCGCTTCAAGCCGGTGGAGATTTCCCCAATGACCTATGACACCCTTCTCGTCGAGCGGCACGACCGCGTCGCGCTGATCCGCCTCAACCGGCCGAAGCAGCTGAACGCCCTGAACAAGCAGCTCATCCACGAGCTGGTGACGGTGCTTGGCGAGCTGGACGCCGATGCCGGCGTCGGCGCCATCGTGCTCACCGGCTCGGAGAAGGCGTTCGCCGCCGGCGCCGACATCGTCGAGATGTCGACCCTCTCCTTTGCCGATGCGTTCCTCACCGATCACATCACCGAGATCGACGCGGTCTCGCGCGTCCGCAAGCCGATCGTGGCGGCGGTGGCAGGCTATGCGCTGGGCGGCGGCTGCGAGCTCGCCATGCTGTGCGACTTCATCCTTGCCGCCGACACGGCGAAGTTCGGCCAGCCGGAAATCACCCTCGGCGTCATCCCGGGCGCCGGCGGCAGCCAGCGGCTGACGCGCCTCGTCGGCAAGTCCAAGGCCATGGAAATGGTGCTGACCGGCCGCATGATGGGCGCCGAGGAAGCCGAGCGCGCCGGCCTCGTCTCGCGCATCATCCCGGCCGCAGAGCTGGTGGACGAGGCGCTGAAGGTGGCGAAAAAGATCGCCAATTTCTCGCTGATCGCCACCATGGCCGGCAAGGAAGTGGTCAATCAGGCGCTGGAAACCACGCTGGTGGAAGGCGTGCGCTACGAGCGCCGGGTGTTCCACGCGCTGTTTGCCAGCGAGGACCAGAAGGAAGGCATGAGCGCTTTCGTCGAGAAGCGCCCGGCGGTGTTCAAGAACCGCTGAGCGGGAGTCCCGACCGGCGGAATTTCCGGGGCCCGCGCCCGGCCTGGCAACGGACCGGGCAGGGAACCGGATGACGCGCCCGTGGGTTGACGCCCTGTAAACCCGGACCCGGCTAGACCGGGATCCGGATTTTCAAGGGAGAACACGCTCATGCGCCGCACCGGCCTCCTCATGCTTGCCGCTCTCGCCGTCACCAGTGCCCCGGTGAGCGCGGCCTCGCTGTGCCCGGCCGGCACCCAGAATGTCCGGATCACCGTCAAGGGCGGCGACCCGAAGGCGCCGGTGGTCGTCATGCCCTATGAGGGCGGCGACTTCAGCACCAGCGACGCCACTCGCTGGGAATTCTCCGAGCAACCCGCCGGCGCCAGCTTCGAGGCCGCCTGTTCGCCGGTTGCCACCGGATTCGCCGGGGCCACCCGGGTCGACATCCCCACGGGCGTCGCCGCGTGCGCCTTCCGCAAGGGCAGCCTCAACTGCTATTCCGAGAAGTGAGCCGGGGACGGGCCGCGCCGGCCGCAGGCCCGGACGCCCCCAACGGAAGTGCACACTTCCGTCAGGCCGCTGCGATTTGATCCGCGGAACGCCTTTCCCCCCGTGCGTTTGATCCCGCATTGCGCTATCAGAGTCCCCGCGCGGGCTCCGGCTTCGGGGGACCGGCCGAACACGCGCGCCCGGCAGGACACTGGCAGATTTCGCGTCCGAGGAAACGCGGCCGGCGTCGCCGTCATGACAATGAACCCGTCTCCCGGCCCCCGAAGGACCTCCGTCATGCCCGCTTATCGTTCCCGTACCACGACCCACGGCCGCAACATGGCCGGCGCGCGCGGTCTCTGGCGAGCGACCGGCATGAAGGATTCCGATTTCGGCAAGCCCATCATTGCCGTGGTGAATTCCTTCACCCAGTTCGTGCCCGGCCATGTGCACCTCAAGGATCTCGGCCAGCTCGTCGCCGGCGAGATCGAGAAGGCCGGCGGCATCGCCAAGGAATTCAATACCATCGCCGTCGATGATGGCATCGCCATGGGCCATGACGGCATGCTCTACAGCCTGCCGTCGCGCGATCTCATCGCCGACAGCGTCGAATATATGGTGAATGCCCATTGCGCCGACGCGATGGTGTGCATCTCCAACTGTGACAAGATCACCCCCGGCATGCTGATGGCGGCGCTGCGCCTCAACATCCCGGCCGTGTTCGTCTCCGGCGGGCCGATGGAGGCCGGCAAGGTGGTGCTGGGCGGCAAGAAGCACGCCCTCGACCTGGTCGACGCCATGGTCGCCGCCGCCGATGACAAGGTGAGCGATGCCGACGTCGCCGTGATCGAGCGCTCGGCCTGCCCGACCTGCGGCTCCTGCTCCGGCATGTTCACCGCCAACTCCATGAACTGCCTGACGGAAGCCCTCGGCCTGTCGCTGCCGGGCAATGGCTCGGTGCTGGCCACCCATGGCGCCCGCAAACGGCTGTTCGTGGAAGCCGGCCACCTGATCGTCGATCTCGCCCGCCGCTATTACGAGCAGAACGACGAGAGCGTGCTGCCGCGCTCCATCGCCTCCTTCGGCGCGTTCGAGAACGCCATGACGCTTGATATTGCCATGGGCGGCTCGACCAACACCGTGCTGCACCTGCTGGCCGCCGCCCATGAGGCCGGCGTGAACTTCACCATGGACGACATCGACCGGCTGTCGCGCCGGGTGCCGGTGCTGTGCAAGGTCGCCCCGTCGGTGGCCGACGTGCACATGGAAGACGTTCACCGCGCCGGCGGCATCATGGGCATCCTCGGGGAACTTGCCCGCGGCGAGCTGGTGCACACCAATCTGCCCACCGTCCACGCCGCCACCATGGCCGAGGCGCTGGACCGCTGGGATGTCACCCGCTCCAACTCGGATGCGGTGCGCGGCTTCTATCGCGCGGCGCCGGGTGGCGTGCCCACCCAGGTCGCCTTCAGCCAGAACAGCCAGTATGACAGCCTCGACACAGACCGCACCAGGGGCGTGATCCGCTCGGTGGAGCACGCCTTCTCCAGGGATGGCGGCCTCGCGGTGCTCTATGGCAACATCGCCGTCGATGGCTGCGTGGTGAAGACTGCCGGCGTCGATGCGTCGATCCTGAAATTCACCGGCACGGCGAAGATCTTCGAGAGCCAGGATGCGGCCGTTTCCGGCATTCTCGGCGGCCGGGTGCAGGCGGGCGATGTGGTCGTCATCCGCTATGAAGGTCCGCGCGGCGGCCCGGGCATGCAGGAAATGCTCTATCCGACCAGCTATCTGAAGTCGAAGGGCCTCGGCAAGGCGTGCGCGCTGCTCACCGACGGCCG
>JBBSSF010000171.1:0-7328 GCA_038242345.1 Hyphomicrobiales bacterium | reverse complement strand
GAAGGCGCGGCTGCCGGCGGAGGCCATGGTCACGGTCTATGAGCGGCTGGAGCGGCCGATGGCGCCGGTGCTGGCGCGCATGGAGGCCCGCGGCATCGCCGTCGACCGGCAGATCCTGTCGCGGCTGTCGGGGGAATTCGCGCAAGGCATGGCGCGGGTGGAAGCCGAGATTCATGAACTTGCCGGCGAGACGTTCAATGTCGGCTCTCCCAAGCAGCTCGGCGACATTCTCTTCGGCAAGCTTGGTCTGCCCGGCGCCAAGAAGACCAAGACCGGCGCCTGGGCCACCGGCGCCGACATTCTGGACGATCTCGCAGCCGAAGGGCATGAGCTGCCGAAGAAGATCCTGCAGTGGCGCCAGCTGTCCAAGCTGAAATCCACTTATACCGATGCGCTGCCGACCTTCATCAACCCGCAGACCCAGCGCGTCCACACCAGCTATGCGCTGGCATCGACCACCACCGGGCGGCTGTCGTCGTCGGAGCCGAACCTGCAGAATATCCCGGTGCGCACCGAGGAGGGCCGGCGCATCCGCTCCGCCTTCATCGCCACCCCGGGCAACACCCTGATTTCCGCCGACTACAGCCAGATCGAGCTGCGCGTGCTCGCCCACATTGCCGATGTGCCGGCGCTGCGGCAGGCCTTCGCCGATGGCATCGACATTCACGCCATGACGGCCTCGGAGATGTTCGGCGTGCCGGTTCAGGGCATGGACCCGATGGTGCGCCGCCGCGCCAAGGCGATCAATTTCGGCATCATCTACGGCATCTCGGCCTTCGGTCTCGCCAACCAGCTCGGCATCGGCCGCGAGGAGGCGGGCGCCTACATCAAGCGCTATTTCGAGCGCTTCCCGGGCATCCGCGCCTATATGGACGAGGTGAAGCAGTTCGCCCACGCCCATGGCTATGTGCAGACGATCTTCGGCCGCAAGGCGCACTATCCGGAGATCGACGCCAAGAATCCGGCCATGCGCGCCTTCCAGGAACGCGCCGCCATCAACGCCCCCATCCAGGGCTCGGCCGCCGACATCATCCGCCGCGCCATGGTGCGGATGGAAAAGGCGCTTGCCGACGCCGGATCGCCGGCACGGATGCTGCTGCAGGTGCACGACGAACTGATCTTCGAGGTGCCGGAGGAGGCCGCCGCGGCGACGCTGCCGGTGGTCACCGCCGTGATGGAAGGGGCCGCCGAGCCGGCCATCCAGCTCAAGGTGCCCCTCAAGGTCGATGCCCGCGCCGCCCGCAACTGGGACGAGGCGCACTGACGGGAAATTTCCCGGATTCCGCCGCTCTCGCACCTTTCCTGTCGCCCGCGGACGCCCTCAGCGTGTCCGCGGGCGCTTTTCGTTCGTCGTGTGGATGAAGCGGGCGGGGGAGACGATGCGCAATTGTCGCATCTCCCTTTGTCGGACTCCGGGGCTGCATTTTTCGCTTTGCAGCAGGCGGGTCACTACGTACACTCAAGTCATCGGCAACGTATTGAAAGGAGGTGATCCAGTGTCTCATCGTCTCGATCCGCGGTCTCCGCGCGCGTTCGGCTGGATCCTTGCCTCTCTGAAGGGTTACGCCGCGTAAGTTGCGGGCTTGTCCGGGGCTTCGTCCCCCGGAACGCGGTTTGATACGGGGAGGGGCTGTCCTTGGGGCGGCCCCTCTTTGCGTTGAGGGTTTGTTTACTTCTGGCATCTTGCCGTGAGATGGCCGCTGCGGGAAAAAGTCCGCGCTCCGGCCGTTCCATCGGGCGCCGGACAGGGGAGGAAGAGGCGATGTCGCAGGAGAGCGGGACCGGGGACGCACCGGCCGGGCCGGCGGCGATCGAGATCCTCGTCGATGCCGATGCCTGTCCGGTGAAGGCGGAAATCTTCCGGGTTGCCGAGCGCCACGGGGTGCTGACCTATGTGGTCGCCAATGCCGGGATGATGCTGCCGCGCGAGGCCTTCATCCGGCCGGTGATCGTGCCGGCCGGGCCGGATGTCGCCGACAACTGGATCGTGGAGCACGCGCGCGCCGGCTCCATCGTGGTGACGGCGGATGTGCCGCTGGCCGACCGGGCGGTGAAGGCCGGCGCCGTGGTGCTGGCCCCGACTGGCAAGGGCTTCACGCCGGACAGCATCGGCATGGCGCTCGCCACCCGCAATCTGATGGATTCCCTTCGCTCGGCCGGCGTCGAGACCGGCGGACCGCGGGCCTTCTCGGCCTGGGATCGCTCGGCCTTCCTCTCGGCGCTGGATCTGGCCGTCGTCCGGCTGAAGCGCGCCGGTCATCCGGTCTGATACCAGCCGCACGAAGTGCTGACCGCACCGTGCGCCTGAAAGGGCAGCAGATTTCTCATATGCCCCAATGGCATGAGAAATCTGCATCGGAATACCAAAGAGTCCCCTTCGAGGATCTTTGGTATGATCCGTGCTTCCGCAAGCAGCCGAAGCGGCTATGCTTTTGCCCGATGCGCCGGGCGAGGGCGCGGGATGCGGCGAGGAGCGGACAGATGGCGGATCCGGCAGACCGGAAACGAATCGCGGACAATCTCCAGGGCGAGGTCGATGGTGCGGCGCTCTATTCGGCGCTGGCCGATGCGGAGCCGGATCCGAAGCTCTCCGGCGTCTACCGGCGCCTGTCGGAAATCGAGACCTCCCACGGCAATTTCTGGCGCTCCCGGCTGGGAGAGGCGGGCGGGCCGGCGCCGCGGCCGAGCTTTCGCGCCCGCGCGCTCGCGCGGCTGGCGCGCTGGTTCGGCCCGGCCTTCGTGCTGCCGACGGTGGCCGACAACGAGGCCCGCGACAGCGCCGCCTATGATGACCAGTCGGATGCGGCGGCCGAGGGGCTGCCGGCAGCCGAGCGCTCCCATGCCCGACTGATGCGGGCCGCTGCCGGGCGCGGGGGCCTCACCGGCCCCATCATCTCGTCGCTGGAAGGCCGCCACCGGGGCGGCGGCGGCAATGCGCTGCGCGCCGCCGTCATGGGGGCGAATGATGGTCTGGTATCCAATCTCAGCCTGGTGAGGGGTGTTGCCGGCGCGTCGGGCGGCGGCAAGGAGGTGCTGATTGCCGGTCTCGCCGGGCTGGTCGCCGGCGCCTGCTCCATGGCCATGGGCGAATGGCTGTCGGTGACCAATGCCCGCGAGCTGGCCGCCAAGCAGATCGCCACCGAGGCCGACGAGCTGCGCGAGGTGCCCGACGAGGAGCGCGAGGAGCTGATCCTCATCTATCAGGCCAAGGGTCTGGACGAGGCGCAGGCGCGCGCTCTGGCCGACCGGCTGCTCAGCCAGCCGGAAACGGCCCTCGACACGCTGACCCGGGAGGAGCTGGGGCTGGATCCGGAGGATCTGGGCGGCTCGCCCTGGGTCGCGGCGGGCACCTCCTTCGTGCTCTTTTCCATCGGCGCGATCTTCCCGATCGCCCCCTTCTTCCTGATGTCGGGCCTTGCGGCGGTGTTCGGCAGCCTTGCCTTCAGCGGTCTGGCGCTGGCGGCCATCGGCGCGGGCACGTCGCTGTTCACCGGCCGCGGCGTCGGCTTCTCGGCGCTGCGCCAGATCGCCATCGGCTTCGTGGCCGCCGCCTTCACCTATGGTGTCGGCTATCTGTTCGATGTCGCCGTGATCGGCTGATCCGGCGCGAAAGGAGACGCTCCCATGAAGCTGTCCGCCCGCAACATGCTGAAGGGCAGGGTCGTCGGTCTGGTGACCGGCGCCGTCACCACCCATGTCCGCATCGAGATCGCCTCGGGCTCGGTCATCACCTCGGCGATCACCAACGAGGCGGCGGCGGATCTGGGGCTGAAGATCGGCGACGCGGCCTATGCGGTCATCAAGTCGTCCGACGTGATCGTGGCCGTCGAATGATCGGCCTGTCGGAAATCGAGCGGCTTCTGGCCGAGGACGCCGCCGATGGGGATGTCATACCAAAGATCCTTGAAAGGACTCTTTGGTATTCCGATGCGGATTTCTCATGTCCTTGGGACATATGAGAAATCTGCTGCCCTTCAGCCGCACGGTGCGGTCAGCACGTCGTGCGGCTGGTATCAGGCGGCGGCGCGACGCTGGTCGGAGAGGGCGCCGGCGATGTCGGCGGCAAGCCCGGCATTGTCGCGGATGAGGGCGATGTTGGCCTGAAGGCTGCGGCCCTCGGTGATGTCGACGAGGCGGGCGAGCAGGAAGGGCGTCACGTCCTTGCCGCGGATGCCGGCGGTCTCGGCCTCGGCGACGGCCTCGCGGATGGCGCGCTCCATCACCGCGGCCGGCAGGGCGTCTTCCACCGGGATCGGATTGGCGACGAGGATGCCGGCTTCCAGCCCCAGCCGGTGCTGGATGTCGATGAGGGCGGCGATGTCGGCCGCCCGGTCCATGCGGCGCGGCACCGGCGCGCCCGAGGAGCGGGCGAAGAAGGCCGGAAAATCGTCAGTGCGGTAGCCGATCACCGGCACGCCGCGGGTTTCCAGCAGCTCCAGGGTCTTCGGGATGTCGAGGATCGCCTTGGCCCCGGCGCAGACCACGGCCACCGGCGTGCGGCCGAGCTCGTCCAGATCGGCGGAGATGTCGAAGGTGGATTCGGCGCCCCGGTGCACGCCGCCGATGCCGCCGGTGGCAAAGACCGCGATGCCGACCCGGTGGGCGATCAGCATGGTGGCCGAGACCGTCGTTCCGGCCGGCATCCGGGCGGCGAGCACGGCGGAGAGATCCCGGCGCGAGGCCTTCTCCACCGGCCGCGCCTGGCCCAGCCGGCGCAGGGTCGCCGCATCGAGGCCGACGCGGATGCGCCCGTCCAGCACGGCGATGGTGGCGGGCACGGCGCCGCGGTCACGCACCACGGCCTCCACCGAGACGGCGGTCTCGACATTTTCGGGGAAGGGCATGCCGTGGGTGACGATGGTCGATTCCAGCGCCACCACGGGGCGCCCGCGCTGGAGGGCGTCGCGGACTTCCGGCGCGATCTCGATCAGGTGCGGGTCGATCGGGGGGAGGGGAAAGCGACGGTTCGGCATTCATGGGTCCTCGGAGGGAGGGGCAACGGATCCGCGCGGGAGCGCGCCCGCCGGCCGGTATCGGGCCGGGCGGGGCTCGCAGGGCTCCTTGCGGCCCGACGGGGCATCTTCCGGGGCGGCGGAAGAACGCAGGCGCCCGGACGACGCCGCAGAGGGGGCGCCATGTCCGGGAGGGCATCGGTCGGCAACGGGAGCGCGGGGATCCATGGTCCCGGGGGGCGGGCAGGATCTTTGTGCCGCCAAGAGTTGCCGCGCAATGGCGGCGCTGTCGACCCCCGGAACGCTATTCCACAGAGGCGCGGGATTCATGCCATCGCCGCGGGGGCAGCCTTGCGCCGTGCGCGGGTCTGCGCTCTTGCTTCGCCGGTGCGGCGGGGCCATTTCTGGGAGAGGTTCAGTTCCGGCCCCCGCGCCCGGCGGGCGAGGGCCTTTTCCGGCCGCTCCGGCTGACCGGAAAAGGCTGCGGATTATTGAGAGAGCGCATTTTCCTGACGCGCGCCGGTCGCCACGTCGCCTGAAGATGCGCCAGAAGGCTCGGATCCTCGTTTCATGTCTCTTGATTGGCTTCCGACGGAGGCGCTCACCGCCTTCTTCCAGGTGGTGTTCATCGACGTCGTGCTGGCCGGCGACAATGCCGTGGTCGTCGGCATGGCGGCGGCCGGCCTGCCGCGGGAACAGCGCGGCAAGGTGATTCTGGTCGGCCTCGCCGCCGCCACCGTGCTGCGCATCCTGTTTGCCGGCGTGACGGCGGAACTCCTGCAGATCATCGGCCTGCTGTTTGCCGGCGGCATCCTGCTGCTCTGGGTCGCCTGGAAGATGTGGCGCGAACTGCGGGCGGCGCGGGAGGAGGAGCAGGCGGCGGCCGAAGTGGCCGAGGCTACCGATCTTCTGGACAGCGGTGCCCCGCCCGAGGCGGCTCCGGCCCAGCCGCCGCGCAAGACCTTCCGTCAGGCGGTGGTGCAGATCATCCTCGCCGACGTCTCCATGTCGCTGGACAATGTGCTGGCGGTGGCCGGCGCCGCCTTCGAGCATCCGGGCGTGCTGGTGGCGGGGCTGGCGCTCTCCATCGGCCTCATGGGACTGGCCGCCTCGGTGATCGCCAACGTGCTCTCCCGCTTCCGCTGGATCGCCTATGTCGGCCTCGGCGTCATCCTCTATGTGGCGCTGCGCATGATCTGGAATGGCGCGCTGGAAATCCGCGGCGCCGCCGCGGCAGCCGGCATGCTCTGACGGCAGAGAGCCCGCAACGGCTCCGGCTTATCGAGAGGACGCATTTTCTTCCCGCGAACCGGTCGCCGCTTCGCTTGAAGATGCTCTCCTGCGGCCCCCGCAGACGGGAAATCCGCTGCCCTTCGGGCGCGCGGGGGGCGGCCGGCGCGTCGTGCGTCTGATATAAGGGCGCTCCGGGCGGACAGTCCGTCCGGCCCCTGTCCGGAGACCGTGCCCCGTGGATGTCTATCAGGCCTTCTTCTCCCTGAAGCCCGGCGTCGGCGATCTGGAATTCGCCGATGCGCTCGCCCGCTTCCTCGACCATCTGAAGGCCGGGGACCGCATCGTGTCCTGGCGGCTGATGCGCCGGAAGCTCGGCCTCGGCCCCGCCGGCCTCGGCGACTTCCATCTGATGATCGAGACCCGGGACCTGGCCCAGCTCGATGCCGCCTTCACCACGGTGTCCACCCGGGGCGAGCCGGTGGAAAGCCTGCATTTCGACGTGAACTCGAAGGTGTCCGGCATTTCCTTCCTGCTCACCCGCGACTTTCCCGATCCCCATCGGGAAAGCGGAGCGGAACGTTTCTGACGGAGACGGCGATGACCGGGCCGGTCGACCTCCTGGCGCTTTCCGATCTGCCCGATCCCGGCGCCGTCAGCCTGACCGTGGGGGAGGGGCGCGAGCGGCGCGAGGTGCTGCTGACGCGCCATGGCCCGCGCCTGCGTGCCTTCGTGGATGCCTGCCCCCATGCCTTCGTGCCTTTGGGCAACGGGCTCTCGCCGCTTCTCGACGGGACGGACCCGTCCCTGCTGGTCTGCTCCTTCCACGGCGCCCGCTTCGAGGCGGAGACCGGGCGCTGCGTTTCCGGCCCGTGCCGCGGCCGGGCGCTGACGCCGCTCGCCATCGCGGTGGCCGACGGACGCATCCAGCTCACCGGTCGGGAATGATCCGGCCTTGACCTTCCCATGATGGGAGGGTTCAGGATCTCGGCAATCGAGAATTCCCCGCGGGGGGCGGGGCCGCTGCCGGCCCGCGCCCCGCTTCAGTCCGAGGGAGGACCGCCATGTCCCGTCCGACCGATCATGCCGTCACCCTGCCCGTGGAGGGGATGACCTGTGCCTCCTGTGTCGGCCGGGTGGAAAAGG
>JBBSSF010000170.1:0-7339 GCA_038242345.1 Hyphomicrobiales bacterium | reverse complement strand
GGCGCGGGCAGAAACCCATCCAAGAGCCTCTCAGAAAACGTGACGCCGTATCATCCCTCGAAGAGCCCTTTCAGGCTCCGCGGACAATCGCCGCCCACGTTTCTCTTTCTTCCATCCAATTTGTCAAAGAACAGACCACAATGGGTCGAAACTCTCACGGCCAGCGTCGGATCCGAACGGGTTTCCCCAATCTTCCCAACCTCTTGGCCTCCCGAACCAGCCCGCCTCCAAGCACTTCGCTTAGGGACAAACCAGCCCGCCGTCGGCAGCGGCGTCGCCGCCGTCGGTGTGAGCGGGTGTATAAGGACCCACGCCCGGGGTGTCAACACGGATCAACGCCGGAGCTGAAAAAATTCGCTCTTCCGTCGTCCCGGGGGCCGAAGATGGCGCTCGCGATGCTGTCCGGACGCCCATCCCGCCATACGCAATCCCGCAGCGCGCCCGGATTTCGGCTTGTTGCACCGCAAAAATCCGCTAGAGCAACAGACGAAGGGGCGGCCCGGCAAAAAAGGTGTCGGCGGCCCGCCCGTCCAGGCTTCAGGGAGGAATCGTGCCCCATTTCGGACTGACCCGGCATCTCCGGGTTCCTTTCGGCCAGTGCGATCCGGCCGGCGTTCTCTTCAACGCGCGCTATTTCGATATCTATGATGCCGGCACGGTCTGCCTCATCGAGACCGCCCTCGGGCTGGATCTGCGGGTGATCGAAAGCCGCTATGGCATCTGCGGGCTGGCGGTCGTCGAAAATCGCGGCCGGTTCCTGCTGCCGCTGCGCTATGGCGACCGCTTCACCGCGATCACCCGGCTGACCCGGATCGGCCGCGCCTCCTTTTCCGTGACTCACGAGCTGCGTCGGGACGATGATCTGTGCGCGGCCTGCGAGGAAACCCGCGCCTGGGTCGGGCCCCATCCCGACTATCCGGACCTCTTCAAGTCCATCGCGATCCCGGACGACGTCCGCGCGGCCCTCCAGCGCCCGCCCGAACCCGACGCGCCAGCCGTGTTCGGCTGACCCCCCTCCCCTCTTCTGAGGAGAGGCCGCGTCGCGCCGGAACGGGATTTGCGGTGCCGCGGCCGGCAAGACAGGCCTCAAGCGCCTTCCGTGAGCCGGGGTGAACGGAAGGCGCTCTAGATTATTGAGATAACGTGTTTTCCTCATGCGAACCGGTATCCAGTTCGCCTGAAAATGCTCTAGGCTCTCCGGATCGACGCTGATCCGGAGCCTCCCCGTCCCATGTCCTCGCCTGCCGATCTATCTGCCAGCGCGCTGCTGGAAGCCTTCCGGACGCGCACCCTCTCCCCGTCGGAGCTGTGGCAGGCGGTGGAAGCCCGCATCGACGCCTTCGAGCCGACCCTGTGCGCGCTCTATGCCTATGATCCCGATGCGGCACGGCAGGCCGCCGCCGCAGCCACGGCGCGCTGGCAGCGCGGCGCCCCGCTTGGGCCCCTGGACGGACTGCCGGCGACCCTCAAGGAGCTGATCGCCACCCGCGGCACGCCCGTTCCCCTTGGCACGGCGGCGACGCCGCTCGTTCCGGCCGCAACGGATGCGCCACCCGCCGCCCGGCTGCGCGAGGCCGGCGCGATTCTCTTCGCCAAGACCACGGTGCCCGACTACGGCATGCTGTCCTCGGGCCTTTCGAGCTTCCATCCGCTCGCCCGCAATCCCTGGAACCCGGCCTGCAATCCCGGCGGATCGAGCGCGGGGGCGGCCGCAGCGGCGGCGGCCGGCTATGGTCCCTTGCATGTCGGCACCGATATTGGCGGGTCGGTGCGGCTGCCGGCGGCCTGGTGCGGGCTCGTCGGCTTCAAGCCCACCAATGGCCGGATCCCCATCGATCCCTATTATCTCGGCCGCTCCGCCGGACCGATGAGCCGCACGGTCGAAGACGCCGCTCTCATGATGACGGTGCTGGCGCGGCCGGATTCCCGCGATGCCACCAGCCTGCCCCCCTCCCCTCTCGACTGGACAGACATCGAGGACTTCTCGCCGAATGGCCTGCGCGTCGGGCTGATGCTGGATGCCGGCTGCGGCCTGGCGGTGGAGCCGGCGATTGCCGAGGCGGTGACCCGGGCCGGCCAGTGGTTTGCGGAGGCCGGGGCGATCGTGGAGCCGGTGGGCCCGGTACTGAGCCGGGCGATGCTGGACGGACTCGATGATTTCTGGCGGGCCCGCTCGTGGATCGACATTGCCGCCCTCTCGCCCGCGGCCCGGGCGACGGTGCTGCCCTATATCGTCGCCTGGGCGGAAAAGGGCGCCGCGGTCTCCGGCACGGCGGCGGTTGCCGGCTTCAACCAGACCTATGCCATGCGCCGCACCGCCGCCGCCCTCTTCGACCGGGTGGACCTGGTGCTCTCGCCGACGACACCCAACCTGTGCTTCCCGGCGGAGTGGGCCTCGCCGGTCAACGATCCGGCGCGGCCTTTCGAGCACATTGCCTTCACGGTGCCGTGGAACATGGGCGAGCAGCCGGCGGTGTCGATCAATTGCGGCTTTGCCGGCGGGATGCCGATCGGCCTGCAGATCGTGGCGCCGCGCTTTTCCGATCTGCTGGCGCTGCGGGCGGCCCGCTTCGTGGAAATCGCGCGGCCGGACGCGATGATGTGGCCACAGCCGCCCGGCTGATGCCAAAGATCCTTGAAAAGGACTCTTTGGTATTCCGGTGCGGATTTCTCATGCCATTGGCGCATATGAGAAATCCGCTGTCCTTCAGGCGCATGGTGCGGTCAGCAGCGCGCGTCCGGGATGAGGCGGCCGCCCGAAAGCAAATTGCCCGCCGGGAGCGTTCTGCTCGACCGACGGGCAATCTGTCTGTGCGGAAACAGTCTTCCGACTGCTTCGGAAAGGGATGGCTCCCCGGGCCGGGCAGGGTGAAGCTGACGGCGCCAAGCCCTTGCCGGAGGGTGCAGCAAATCCGGCGACGCCGGAAAATAAGGGAAATTTGGCGCGGCCGCCTCACCGTCGGGGGCCGAAATGACCGACTTTCCGGGCCTCATCGAACCTGTTGCGCGGATGCTGTTCGGCGAGCCGAACCGGCACCTGTCGAACCCGCGCGAACTGCGCTTCGGCAACCGCGGATCGCTCTCCATCAAGATCGACGGGCCCCACAAGGGCACCTGGAACGATCATGAGGCGGCAACGGGCGGCGGGGTTCTGGACCTTATCGCGCGCGAGATCGGCGGCGACCATCGCGCGGCCATCGAATGGCTGAAACAGAACGGCTTCCCGGTAGAGGACAACGCGCCGCCGCCCTCCCGTCGCGTCGCTGCCGCCTACCACTACACCGACGAAGCGGGCGAGCTGCTGTTCGAGGTTCTTCGCTATGAGCCGAAGGACTTCCGGCAGCGTCGGCCCGATGGCAACGGCGGATGGCTCTGGAACCTGAAGGGCGTTCGCCAAGTCCCCTACCGCCTGCCCGAGACCATCGCGGCCATCGCCGAAGAACGCACCATCTTCATCGTCGAGGGCGAGAAGGATGCGGACCGGCTCCGGAAGCTGAATATCCCGGCCACCTGCAATGCGGGCGGCGCCGGCAACGGCAAGTGGCGGGACGACTTCGCGCCCCTGTTCGAGGGCGCCCATGTCGTCATCGTGCCCGACAATGACGACCCCGGCCGGAACCATGCCGAGGGGGTAGCGCGGTCGCTCTCACCCGTCGCCGCGTCGGTCAAGGTGCTTGAGCTGCCGAACCTCCCGCACAAGGGCGACGTGTCGGACTGGCTGAACAGCGGCGGCACCTTCGATGCGCTTCATGCGCTGGCCGAAGCCGCGCCCCCGTGGCGACCGGCAAGCCCGGTGCGTCTGCCCGTCGTCTGGTTCGGCGACGAAGACCGGCAGCCGCCCATGGCGTGGCTGGTGAAAGGCCTTCTGCCCGAAGGCGGGCTCTCGACGATCTCCGGCCCGCCCGGCACGTCGAAATCCTTCCTCGCGCTCGACCTCGCCCTGTGCATCGCCCACGGGCTCGACTGGTTCGGCCGGTGCGTGGCCCCGGGGCCGGTGCTCTATGTCAGCGGCGAAGGCGCCTCCGGCATGATGCAGCGCATGAAGGCGTGGCGGAAGGAAAAGGGCGACGGCAGCCGCGCGCCCTTCGGCCTGATCCCGTCATCCGTGAACCTCTATGACGACGACGCGGGCGCATCCGCCCTCATCGACGACCTCAAGGCCCATGGCGGCGACCTCGGGGCGCCCGTGCGGCTTGTCGTGCTCGATACCCTCTCGCGCATGATCGGCTCCGGTGACGAGGACAAGGCGCGCGACATCAATGTCGTGGTCGGCCGTGCCGAGCGCATCCAGCGCGACACGGGCGCCCATGTGCTGATCGTCCACCACTCCGGCAAGGACCGGGACCGCGGAATGCGCGGCTCGAACGCCCTTCTCGGGGCCGTAGATGCGGCGATTGAAGTTTCCCGGGACGAAGCGTCCGGGATCGGCGAAGCGAAGGTGCAGAAGCTCAAGGACGGCTCCGCCCCCACTCCCTTCCGGTATGTGCTGCGGCAATCGGTTCTCGGGGTCGACGAAGACGGCGACGACATCACGTCGTGCATCATCGACCCCACGGACGCGAACCCCGGCAACGCCCAGGGGAAAGGCAAGCTCACCGACAGCGACCGCATCGCTCTCGACGCCCTGGACGACGCCATCGGGGACACCGGGACATCTTCAGACAGTCCCGGTGTCCCGGCCAATGTCCCGCGCGGCATCCGCATCGTCCGCCTCTCGACATGGCGGGAATATGCCTACCGCAAGGGGATCGCCGACGGCGGGGACGAAGCCCGGCGCAAGGCCTTCCTGCGCATCCGGCAGAAGCTGCAAGCCCGGTTCGTCATCGGATGCGAGGGCGAATGGGTCTGGCGAGCCCGGCGGGAATGAGCGGGACACCGGGACACGACGGGACAAACCCGAAATGTCCCGGGGCGGGACAGCGGGACACGGGCGGAAATGTCCCGCTCCCGGGGATGCGAACCCACTGCCCGCATCGGCGGATCATCAAACAAATTCAGTCGCTTGAATGCAGCCAGCCGGAACAGGATCACACCATGTCGGGCATCAACGGGACAGGCGGGACAGGGCGGGACAATTCAAATCTGTCCCGGTGCGGGACGGGACAAGGGCCACTCCCCCTAAAGGGGGGAGTGTCCCATGTCCCGGCCTCCCGACAGCCGATCGGGGCGGCGATCGCCGACCTTGCCGGCCGGGTGCGGCGGCTCTCCCCGCCGGGGTGTCGGGACCCGGAACGGTTCTGGCGGGACAAGTCCGAGATCGCCCATGCCCTGGACGTTCTGGCCCGGGAGGTGCGGTGATGGCCCGACCCTACTCGACCGCCCGGTGGCAGAAGCTCCGGCGCCTGAAGCTGGCGGAAACACCCCTCTGCGAGGCGTGCGACCGGCGGGGCCTCACGGTTCCCGCCCAGCACGTCGACCATGTCAGGGCAATCGCGGATGGCGGCGATCCCTTCCCGCCTCTCGACGGTCTCGCGGCGCTCTGCCCGTCCTGCCACTCACGCAAGACCGCGGCCATGGATCGCCCGGGCGGCAAGGGTCCGGGCTGGGGCGGCGTCGGCGTCGACGGTCTGCCCATCGACCCGGATCATCCCTTCCTCGCCTCGGGGGATACCCCCTCCAAGGACGGGAACCTTGGGGGCTAGGGACCGTCCGGGGGCATTCGGAGTGAGTTAGTTCGGGATTTGGCAACCGGCTGAAAGGACTGCAAAAATGGGGCTGCGCGGACCCGGTGCCAAGCCTGTTCGGCTGGTCTCCAACGCCGACGATCACGACCTCTTCGGGCCGCTGCGGGCCAAAGTGGAGCCGCCGGCTTGGGAGGCGCCGGGGCTCTCGCGGCCGGAGCGGGTGATTGCCTTCTGCGAGACGTTGGAAGTGACCGCCGGCAAGCTGGCCGGCCAGCCCTTCCGCGTCCGGCCCTGGCAGCGGGAAATCATCTTCGCGATCTATGGCGAGACCGACGCCGGCCGCCCGGTGCGCACCGCGGTGCTGACCTTCGGCCGCAAGAACGGCAAGACGGGCCTCGCGGCCGCGCTCGCCCTCTGCCACCTGGCGGGGCCGGAGGCGGAACGGCGCGGCGAGGTGTTCTCGGCCGCCAACGACAAGGAACAGGCCGGCAAGCTCTTCGCCGAAATGGTTGCCATGATCGAGGTGCATCCCGTCCTTCGCGAGCGCATCAACGTCAAGCGCTTCGGCAAGGAGCTTCAGGACCTGCCCTCCGGGTCGGTCTATCGGGCGCTTTCGGCCGATGTGGCCGGCAAGCACGGCCTCTCGCCCTCGTGCGTGATCTATGACGAGCTCGGGCAGACCGCTTCCCGGGAGCTGTACGACACGCTCGACACCGCCATGGGCGCCCGCACGGACCCGCTCATGATCGTGATTTCCACGCAAGCCGCCTCCGACACCGCCCCCATGTCGCAGCTTGTGGACTATGGCCGGCGCGTCCGGGATGGCGTCATCGAGGACCCGAGCTTCTACCTCGCGGAATGGTCCGCTCCCGACGATGCCGACCCGTGGGACGAGGCGACATGGGCGCGGGCGAACCCGGCGCTGGGGGACTTCCTCAATCTCGACGAGGTGCGCCGGCAGGCGGAACAGGCCCGGCGGATGCCGGCGAAGGAACCGGCCTTCCGCAACCTGATCCTCAATCAGCGCGTCGATGCCGAGCGCCACTTCCTGACGGCCAGCGAATGGAAGGCCTGCGGCGCCGCGCCCGTGGATGCGGAGCGGCTGAAGGGGCGCGTCTGCTATGCCGGGCTGGACCTCTCGGCCGTGCGCGACCTCACGGCCCTTGTGCTGGTCTTCCCGGACGATGCCGGCGCCTTCGACGTGCTGGCGTTCTTCTGGCTGCCAAGCGACGGGCTGACGGACAAGGAGGATGCGGACCGGGTGCCCTATCGCGCGTGGCGCTCAAAGGGCGTGCTGCGCACCACGCCGGGGGCGACGATCGACCCCGCCTTCATCGCGGCGGAGCTGGCGACGCTGGCCCAGGCCTATGACCTGCGGATGCTCGGCTATGACGAGTGGCGCATCGAGGCGTTCCAGCGGGCGCTTGCCGAGACGGGCGCGGCGATCCCCATGGAGCCGGTGCGGCAGGGCTTCAAGACCATGGCGCCGGCTGTGGACCGTCTGGAGCGCGTCGTTGCCGAGCGGCGCATCCGCCATGGCGGCAACCCGATTCTCACCTGGAACATCGCCAACGCCGTGGTGACGGCCGATCCGGCGGGCAACCGCAAGCTCGACAAGGCCCGGGCCCGCGGCCGCATCGACGGCGCCGTGGCGCTGGCCATGGCGCTGGCGACGGCAGAGAAGCACCACGGCGGAGAGGAATGGGTGCCGTGGG
>JBBSSF010000169.1:0-7339 GCA_038242345.1 Hyphomicrobiales bacterium | reverse complement strand
TGGTGACCACGGACACCACATTGAAGGTGGCATGGCGGAAGGCCGGCTCGATGTCATACTGGCCGGTGACGACGAGCCCGGTTCCCAGCACGCCGATGACGCCGGCAAGCCCGGTGAGATAGCTCTTCACCTGCCGGTCGAAAAAGGCCCGCCGGTCGCCGGAGAGGAAGCGCACATAGAGGATGAAGGGCACGCTGCCGGCCAGCATGAACAGGGAGCCGAACCACTGGATGCCGTTCCTCTCCCAGGCTCCGAAGGAGGCGTCCGTCGTCGAGTTGCCGCCGGTCGAGATGGAGGTGAGCGCGTTGACGGTCGCATCGAAGGGCTTCATGCCCATCAGCCAGTAAATCAGGCCGCCGATCACCGTCAGACCGACATAGACGAGGCCGATGGCCGCCGCGATCTGGCGCACCCGCGGCATGGCCTTGTCGGAACGGTCCGAGGATTCCGTGCGGAACAGCTGCATGCCGCCGATGCCCAGCGCCGGCAGGATGGCGATGGCGGCGGCGATGATGCCGATGCCGCCCATCCACTGCAGCAGCCCGCGCCACAGCAGTATGCCCGGCGGCGCGTGATCGAGATCCGACATCACCGTGGAGCCGGTGGTGGTGATGCCGGACACGGTCTCGAACACCGAGTTGGTGATGCTGCCGGCCACGCTGCCATGATCCGACAGGTAGAAGGGCAGGGCGCTGAAGGCCGACACCGCCACCCAGCTGAGCGGCGTGACGATGAAGGCCTGCCGGAGGGTCAGCCCGGCATGGAGCGAGCCGCGGCTGAGGCCGGCACAGACGAGGCCGGTGATGGCCGACAGCACCGCCGCAAGCGCGAAGGCGCGCCAGTCGGAATGGTCGTGCCAGACATCGGTGAGGAGCGGGAACAGCATCATGCCCGACGTCGCCATGAGGGCGAGGCCGATGAAATGCAGCACCGGCTTCATGCCCGGGGCCGAGATCGGCCGCAGCGCCAGGATGTCGAGAGACGGGATCTGGCTCATTCGGCGACGACCTTCGGGGTGCCGAACAGGGTGTCGGCGCGGTGCAGGCAGCTGTAGCTCACGAAGGCGATGACATGATCGCCGATCTGGAGGCGCACGTCGGAGGCGGGTGTCAGCACCGTGTCCTTGCGCACCACGGTGCCGAGCCGCATGCCCTCCGGCAGCCCGAGATCGGAAATCGGCCGGTCGATCAGGCGCGAGCCATCGGCGATCTCGGCCTCGATCACCTCGCCGAAATCCTCGCGCAGGGAATAGAGCGCGAAGATCGCTCCGTGCCGGACATAGCGCAGCACCGTGGAGATGGTGACGGCCGACGGACTGACCACGGAATCGATGCCGAGGGTCGGGATCAGCCCCTCATAGGAGCGCTTGTTGACCAGGGTGATGGCGCGCTTGCAGCCGGCCTGCTTGGCCAGCACGGACGCGAAGATGTTGGTCTCGTCATCATTGGTGACGGCGACGATGGTGTCGGCGACGGCGGCCTGGGCCTCCTCCAGGATCGCCCGGTCCAGACCGTCGCCATTGATGACGACGACGCCCTCGCGCAGTTCGGAGGCCACCTGGGAGGCGCGGTCGCGGCGGATCTCGATCAGCTTGATGTCGGCGCCGGGCAGCGATTTCAGCACCTTGCTGGCCAGATGCCGGCCGACATTGCCGGCCCCCAGGATGACAAGGCGCCGCGACACCTTCTCCTGATGGCCGAAGGCCGCCATCACCTCGCCGACGGTCTCGGTGCGGGCGATGGCATAGACATCGTCGCCGGGTTCCAGCCGGTCGCCGGGGCCGGGCACGAAGCTGCGGCCGCCGCGGATGATGGCGAGGATCGACAGCCCGTCCACCGGCGGATGGGCGGCGAGGTCGGTGAGGCTGCGGCCGGTGACCGGGCTCTTGGTGCGGGCGGTGTGGATGCCGAGGAGTTCCACCCGGCCGCCGGCCATGGGCACCATGTCGAAGGCGCCGGGGGTCCGGAGCCGCCGGGCGATGCCCTCGGCGATCTCGATTTCCGGCGAGATCACCACATCGATGGGCAGGTGATTGGCGGCGAACAGGCCGGTGCGCCCCTGGGCGAGATAGCCGGCATGGCGCAGCCGGGCGATGCGGCGCTTCACGTCGAACAGCGAATAGGCCACCTGACAGGCGACCATGTTCACCTCGTCGGAGCGGGTGACGGCGACGATGAGATCGGCATCCTGGGCGCCGGCCTTGGCAAGCGTCTCCGGATGGGAGGCATGGCCGAGAATGCCGCGCACATCGAAGCTCTCGTCGACCCGGCGCACCAGATCGGGATCGGAATCGACCACGGTGACATCGCAGCCCTCGGACGCCAGATGGCGCGCGATGGTCGTCCCGACCTGTCCGGCCCCGCAGACAATGACTTTCATTGATTGCCCATCCCCCCGGTGCCCGCGCATCTCCGTGCCCATATCTGCGCGCCCGGGGGATGGGCGTCGCCGCGACCGACGGTCGCTCCCGGGGAGCGTGCGCCCGGTCAGCGGAAATCGGCGCGAAAGCTCTCGGCCGTCAGGGAGACATGGCGGTCCAGCGGCGGATGCAGCTCGAAGGCCTTCGGCGCCCGGGAGAAATTCCACAGCCGCACGAGGCTCCATTCGCTCCGCCATTCATCGGCGGCGGCCAGCTCGGTGCGGGTGATGTGAAAGGGAGTGCGGTCCCAGCCATTGGTGGTCTTCACCTCGATGCGCCGGGGCTGGCCGTCGGGCGCAAAGCTCAGGATGTCATAGCCGGCGCCGTCGCCATCCTCCTCGGAGATCCAGCGCACCTTGCGGGCCAGATCGCTGCGGCCGGAGCTGGAGAGCGTGACGCGCTCATGGCCGAGCACCCGTTCCTCGCCGGCCCGGCCAAGCGCCCGGTTGCGGGCATCCCGGCCGGCCACGTCAAACTTGCGCGCGACGAACAGCATCTGTTCCAGCTCGTCCGGCGGCGGGCCATTTCCCGTGGTGGGCGGCGGGCCGATCCACAGCGGTTCCGGCTCGGCGAGGCCGGGCGCGACCGCCGGCAGGAGGGTGGTGCTGGCACGGGCGAGCCAGCCCGGATGGAGCGCCAGCCAGCGCGCGACGGCATCCACCAGCGCCATCTGGAAATTGAAGGCGGGCTTGTAACCGGGGATCCAGTCCTCGCCGAGGCCCTTCAGCACGGCGGAGATATTCTGCAGCTTGTATTCGATGGAGCCGCGGGAGCGGCCGATGCGCTCCTGAAGAGCACGATTATACGCCGCCTTGCTGTAGGGCCGGCTGGCGCAATCGTCGGCGAGCATCGCGAAATAGTCCGCGACGATCGCGTCATTCTCATCTTCGGTCCAGCTCACACCCGCCATGGGCGAACTGTAGAGGCTCCGAGGGGCCCGCGTCACCCCTGCCGCCGCCCTGAAACGGAGGAAAAAAGGGGAGGTCCGGAGGCTCTGCCTTCGGGCGGGTTCGGGCGGCAGCCCGATATAATACCAGGCGCACGAAGTGCTGACCGCACCCACGCGCCTGAAGAACAGCAGATTTCTCATATGGTCCAAAGATATGAGAAATCTGCATCGGAATACCAAAGAGTCCTCTTCGAGGATCTTTGGTATCACACCGCCGGCAGGCCGCGGCTCCGCAGGATGTCGATCGCGTGCGCCATCAGCGCCGGGTCGGCGGGCAGGGTGTCGGGCAGCGGGAAGGGGCGGCCGATCTCGGCCCACTTGAATTCGCCCATGCGGTGATAGGGCAGCAGGTCCACCCGCTCCACCAGGGGGCCGAGGCCGGCCAGAAGATCGGCCAGCCGGGCGAGGTGGGCGTCGTCATCGGTCCAGCCGGGGATGACGACATGGCGGATCCACAGGGGCTTGCCGAGCCGCACCATGCGATCCGCAAATTCCAGCGTGCGCTCCAGCGGCCGGCCGGTGAGTGCCTTGTGACGTTCGCTGTCGGAATGCTTGACGTCGAGAAGCACGAGGTCGACGGCGTCGAAGAAGGCGTCGTCCACCTTGTGGCCGAGAAAGCCCTGTGTATCCAGGGCCGTGTGCAGGCCCATCCCGTCATGGGCGGCGGAAAGCAGCCGGCCGGCGAAGGCCGCCTGGGTCAGCGGCTCGCCGCCGGAGACCGTCAGCCCGCCGATGCGCCGGAGCATCCCGGAATAGGGGCGCAGTTCGCCGAGCGCCTCCTCCAGCGTCACCAGACGCCCCGAGGTGAAGCGCCAGGTGTCCGGGTTGTGGCAATAGAGGCAGCGGAACGGGCAGCCGGCGAGGAAGAACACGAACCGCATCCCCGGCCCGTCCGCCGCCGCGCCCGTCTCCACGGAATGGAGATAGCCGGTCTCGCCATCATGGGCATGGTCGGGAGCGTGGGGCGGGCAATGGCTGTCGGGCATGTCCGTCGGCTTCCGTGCGTGGGTACCATCGGCGGGCTGCCGCCCGCACCCGCCCGGCGGCCCGAGGGCCTCCGGACCTCCCCCCTTTTATTGATAGAACAAGAGGAGGGCGCGGGAGGCCCGGCCTCCCGCTCGGGGGCATCGGGGGCGGAAGTCCCCGAATTCAGTCCGAAATCACATATGCGAATGGAATGTCCGGCTGATGACGTCGAGCTGCTGTTCCCGGGTCAGCTTGACGAAGTTCACCGCATAGCCGGAGACCCGCACGGTGAGCTGCGGATATTTTTCCGGATGCTCCATGGCGTCGACCAGCGTCTCGCGGTGGAAGACGTTGACATTGACATGGTGGCCCTGCGCGCCGGCGAAGGCATCCAGACAGTTGGCGAGGTTGCGCCGGCGCTCCTCCGGCAGGCGGCCGAGGGCATCCGGGGTGGCCGACGCCGTCCAGGAGATGCCGTCGAGGGCCGCCGCATAGCGCAGCTTGGCGACCGAGGCGCCGGCGGCGATGAAGCCCTTCTCGTCGCGGCCGTTCATCGGGTTGGCGCCGGGGGCGAAGGGCGTGCCGGCGCGGCGGCCGTCCGGCGTGTTGCCGGTCTTCTTGCCATACACCACGTTGGAGGTGATCGTCAGCACCGACTGGGTCGGCATCGCATTGCGATAGAAGTGCGGCTGGGCCGAGATCTTCAGCATGAAGGCCTCCGTCAGCCAGACGGCAATGGAATCGGCCCGGTCGTCATTGTTGCCATAGGCCGGATATTTGCCCTCGATCTCGTAGTCGACGGCGAGACCCTCCGCATTGCGGATGACCTTCACCGTCGCATGCCTGAGGGCGGAGAGACTGTCGGCCGCGACAGACAGGCCGGCAATGCCGCATGCCATGGTGCGCAGGATGTCGCGGTCGTGCAGCGCCATCTCGATGCGTTCATAGGCATATTTGTCGTGCATGTAGTGGATGCAGTTCAGCGCCGTGACATAGGTCTTCGCCAGCCAGTCCATCATCGGCTCGAACTTCGCCATGACGGTGTCATAGTCCAGCACGTCATCGGTGATGGGCTCGAAGCCTTCGGCGACGACGGCGCCGGTCTTCTCGTCGCGACCACCATTGATGGCGTAGAGAAGAGCCTTCGCCAGATTGGCCCGGGCGCCGAAGAACTGCATCTGCTTGCCGATGCGCATGGCCGAGACGCAGCAGGCAATGCCATAATCATCGCCCCACCAGGGCCGCATGACATCGTCATTCTCATACTGGATCGACGAGGTGCGGATGGAGACGTCGGCGCAGAAGTCCTTGAAGCCTTGCGGCAGCGCCGTCGACCACAGCACCGTCAGGTTCGGCTCCGGCGCCGGGCCCAGATTGGAGAGGGTGTTGAGGAAGCGGAAGGAGGACTTCGTGACCAGCGTGCGGCCATCCTCGCCCATGCCGCCGATGGACTCGGTGACCCAGGTCGGATCGCCGGAAAAGAGCTGGTCATAATCGGGGGTGCGCAGGAAGCGGATGATGCGCAGCTTGATGACGAGATCGTCGATCAGTTCCTGGGCCTGCGCCTCGGTGAGGACACCGGTCGCCAGATCCCGGGCAATGTAGATGTCGAGGAAGGTGGAGATGCGGCCGAGCGACATGGCCGCGCCATTCTGCTCCTTCACCGCGGCGAGATAGGCGAGATAGGTCCACTGGATGGCTTCCCGGGCATTGGTGGCCGGGTGGGAGAGGTCGAAGCCATATTTGGCGCCCATCTCCACCAGTTCGCCCAGCGCCCGATACTGCTCGGAGAGTTCTTCCCGCAGCCGGATGACATGATCGTCGAACACGGCGTCGTCGAGGTCGTGGAACACCTTCAGCCGTTCCTGGCGCAGGAAGTCGACGCCATAGAGGGCGACACGGCGATAGTCGCCGATGATGCGGCCGCGGCCATAGGCGTCCGGCAGGCCGGTGATGATGCCGGACTTGCGCGCCTTCAGCACCTGCGGCGGGTAGACATCGAAGACGCCCTGATTGTGGCTCTTGCGATAATGGGTCCAGATCTCGTCGATGACCGGATCGAGGGTGAAGCCATAGGCGGCAAGGCCCGATTTCACCATCCGCAGGCCACCATTGGGCATGATGGCCCGTTTCAGCGGCGCGTCGGTCTGCAGGCCGACGATCAGCTCGGCCGCCCGGTCGATATAGCCGGCCTCATGGGCGGTGATGGTGGAGGGCCGGTCGGTGGCGACGTCGAGGACACCCTTCGCCCGCTCTTCCTTCAGGAGAACCGCGAGCTTTTCCCACAGCCCCGTCGTTCGTTTCGTCGGGCCGGAGAGAAAGCCGGCGTCTCCCGTGTAGGGCTCGTAATTTTCCTGGATGAAGCCGCGTACATCCACGGTCTTCTGCCAGCCTGTGCCCCGGAAGCCGAGCCACGGATCCGCGACACGGGAAGGATTGATCATGTTCATCGTGACAAGTCCGAATATCCGGTGCCGAGGATCTCTCGGGAAGCGCTTGGGGGAAGGCGGGTCGGTAACGACCGGCTTCGTCCGGTCGTCGAGGGCGGTCATTCGGCAGGTGCCCCCCCGCAAGACAGGGGAGCGACGGGCAGGATGGGCACGACGGGACCGGGGGCGCGGAAAGCGCGGACTGGATCCAGGGCGATTGGACGTTAGTCTACCCAATCTGCCTGCAATTGAAATGGGCATTGGCGCATGACTGGTCAGCGGACGGTGATGGAGTACCGGGTGCCAGACCGGTGCGTCCCCGCGCCTTCGGGCGGGCTGCGGCAGCCATGCGGACGTGGGCTCGCGGGGCTGATTCCGGCTCCGCCGACATCGGCCGACAGGCCGTACCAGGCGCACGAAGTGCTGACCGCACCTTAGGATCTGTTGACAAAGGTCTTCCCCGCCCAGTTCTGATGTGATTCAAGGTTCGCTTCCGAAAGGAGGCATCCCTTGATCCGTGGATTGATGAGCGATGAGGAGTGGGCGTTCTTCGAGCCCTTCGTGACGGTCCGGGGC
>JBBSSF010000168.1:0-7348 GCA_038242345.1 Hyphomicrobiales bacterium | reverse complement strand
TGGATGCCCTGCGCCAGCCGCTGGAGAATGGCGAGGCGGTGATCGCGCGGGCCAATCATCGGGTCAGCTATCCCGCCCGCGCCCAGCTGGTGGCGGCGATGAACCCGTGCCGGTGCGGCCATTATGGCGAGCCGGGCCATGTGTGCCGGCGCGGGCCGCGCTGCGCCAGCGACTATCAGGCCCGGCTGTCGGGGCCGCTTCTCGACCGGATCGATCTCCTGATCGAATGCGCCGCGGTGACGGCGGCCGATCTCGCCCTGCCACCGCCGGCGGAAAATTCCGCCCGGGTGGCGGCCCGGGTGGCGGCAGCGCGGGAGCGGCAGGCCCGGCGCTATGCCGGTCTCGGCCTTGCCATCCGCACCAATGCCGACTGCGGCCCGCGGGTGATCGAGGAGGTGGCGGCGCCGGATGCGGCCGGGCGCCAGCTTCTGGCCCAGGCGGCGGAAAGCCTGCGGCTGTCGGCCCGCGGCTATCACCGGGTGCTGAAGGTGGCGCTCACCCTGGCCGATCTGGAAGGCGCGCCGCGGATCAGCCGCACCCATCTGGCGGAAGCGCTCGCCTATCGCTCCGCCGGCCCCAGCCTCCAGGCCGCAGCCTGACGCACGGCGGCCGGCGGCCCGGCCCGCCGCGCCCGATGGCGGTGCGGGTCATGAGGACGACGAATTTCTTCCGAGCCCCGGCGACATGAAAGCCTGCCGCCGGCGCCGGGATGGCTCGCCTCATCCGAAGGCTCCTGAAAAGGACCCTTTGATATTCCGGGGCGGATTTCCCACGTTCTTGAAATTCGTGGGAAATCCCATGTTCCTCAGGCGTACGGGTGCAGTCGGCGCGTCGTGCCCCTGGTCTCGAACGGGTGCAGACATGCGTCCGGCAGGCGTTCGGTACCCGCCGGCTGCCCGGCCCGCCACGCCAGATGCCCGCGCACCCTGAAGATGGCAGATGCCGCCCCCGGCGAGCGCAAGCCGGCGCCCGGATGCCCCTCCCCGGCGTCAGGCCCGGCGATCGGCGATGAAGCGGGCGCAGGCGATCAGAACCGAGGCCCGGTCGCCATAAAGGGCAAGTTCGGCCTCGGCCTCGGCGGTCAGGTCGGCCAGACGCGCCCGGGCCCAGTCGACCCCGTTCAGGGACACCAGGGTGCCCTTGCCGCGGGCGGCATCCTTGGCGGTGGCCTTGCCGGTCTCCTCGGGCGTGCCCTCCACGTCCAGAAGATCGTCGGCGATCTGGAAGGTGAAGCCGATCCGCGCACCGAAGGCGGCAAGCCGGGCGCGGTCGGCCGGTATCGCACGCGCGAGCACCGCCCCCATGGCAAGCGCCGCCTCGATGAGGGCGCCGGTCTTCATGCGCTGGAGATGGCGGATGCCCGCGGCATCGGGCGCGCGGGTCTCGGCTTCCAGATCCAGCATCTGTCCGCCCACCATGCCGGCCGGGCCCGCCGCACCGGCGAGAAGGGCGACGAGTTCGCCCCGCACGGCCGGGTCGGCATCGGTCGCCGGATCCGCAAGCACGGTGAAGGCGTGGGTCAGGAGCGCGTCGCCGGCCAGGATCGCGGTCGCCTCGTCGAAGGCGCGATGCACTGTCGGCCGGCCGCGGCGCAGATCATCATCGTCCATGGCCGGCAGATCATCATGGACGAGGCTGTAGCAGTGGACACATTCGAGGGCGGCCGCGGCCCGCAGCACGCCCGCATCCGACCGGCCGAACAGCCGCGCCGCCTCGATGACCAGGAAGGGCCGCAGCCGCTTGCCGCCGCCAAGGCTGGCATAGCGCATGGCCCCGGCCAGCCGCTCCGGCCAGGCCGGCCGGCCATCCGCCGCCCCGCCGGCCAGGAGCGTCGACAGCATGGCTTCCGTCGCGTCCGCCGCCCCCGCCAGACGCGCCGCGAAGATTTCCCCCGCCAGACCGGTCATCGGACTGTCTCCCCGCTGCTCCCGGGCCCGGACCACCGGCACCCGACATCATGCCAGGCACGTAAGTGCCGACCGCACCCGCGCGCCTGAAGACCGGCGGATGTCTCATCTGCTCCAGAAGCACGAGAAATCCGCATCGCAAGACCAGAGAGTCCGTTTCAGGGATCTCCGGTATCAGGGCCCGCACCGTTCCCCGTCCGGGGAGCGTCCGGCCGCCCGGTCTCCTTCAACCCCGGGCCGGACGCCCGGTCAAGGCCGGCCGGCGCCGGCCCGCCCCCGCACGGATGCGGAAGCCGCGGCCCCCGCGATTGCCAGAGACAGCGCCGCCGGCCCATTGTACGAGACACACGAGAACAGGACCGATTCCAGGGGGAGCGCCGGGGACATGGCCACCGCCGAACCGATCGCCGCGCGTGAGACGACCGTCCCGCCCCGCCGTCATCGCCCGGACAGCGCCGAGGCCGTCGCCGCGATGCTGGCCGCCGCCAGCACGACCCGGACCAGGCTCGCCATCCTCGGCCACGGCTCGCGTGCTGCCATCGGTCGGCCGGCGGGGGATGCCGAACTTCTCGATCTCTCCGCCCTTTCCGGCATCACCCTCCATGAACCGGAGGAGCTGGTGCTTTCGGCCCGGGCCGGCACGCCGGTGCGCGAGATCGTGGCCCGGCTCTCCGGGCGCGGGCAGCATCTGGCTGCCGAAATTCCCGACCTTTCCCCCCTTCTCGGCACCGAACCCGGCCGGGGGACCCTTGGCGGACTGGTCGCCACCAATCTCTGCGGCCCCCGCCGGCTGTCGGCCGGCTCGATCCGGGATGCCGTACTGGGCGTCGAGGCGGTGACGGGCGCGGGCGAAATCTTCCGCGCCGGCGGGCGGGTGGTGAAGAATGTCACCGGCTTCGATCTGCCGCGCCTGCTGGCCGGCTCCTGGGGCTGCCTTGCGGTCATGACCGAGATCACCCTCAAGGTCACGCCGGCCCCCGAAAGCGAGCTGACCCTCGCCTTCTCCGGCCTCGATGATGCCGCGGCCCTCGCGCTGATGACCCGGGCCATGGGCGCCGGCGTCGATGTGGCGGCGGCGGCCCATCTGCCGGCCGCCGCCATCGCCGGGCGCGCAGTGCCCGTGGCCGGCGCCGCGCTGACCCTTCTGCGGCTGGAAGGCATCGCCGTGTCGGTGGCCGCCCGGGCCGAACGCCTGATCCGCCTCCTCGGCGAAGCCGGCGCGCCGGCGCGGCTGCTTGCGCCGGAGTCCGCCCCGCTGTGGCAGGCCGTGCGCGATGCAACCCCCTTCGTCGCCGACAGCAACCGGCCGGTCTGGCGGGTGTCCGTCGCCCCCAGCCGGGGGGTGGATGTCGCAACCGCCGTCACCACCGCCCATCCGGGAACCCAGGCGCTCTATGACTGGGCCGGCGGTCTGGTCTGGCTGATGCTGCCCGCCGATGCCGCGGAGGCCGGCGCGGAAGCGGTGCGCGGCGCGGTTGCCAGCGCCGGCAGCGGCCACGCCACCCTGATCCGCGCCGATGCCGACACCCGGGCGCGGGTGGCCACCTTCCAGCCGCGGGCCCCCGGGGTCGCCGCCCTGGAAGCGCGGGTGAAGGAGCGCTTCGATCCGGCCCGCATCCTGGAACCCGGCCGCATCGTCACCTTCGCCTGACTGCCCGCCCCTCCGGGCACCGCCCCGCGGTCTCCGGATGCCTTCCCCCGCCCGATTTTTTCAGGGGCCGCCCCATGCAGACGCGCTTCACCCCCGAGCAGCTGGCCGATCCGCACATGGCGGCATCGGAAAAGATCCTGCGCACCTGCGTCCACTGCGGCTTCTGCACGGCGACATGCCCGACCTTCACCCTGCTTGGCGACGAACTCGATTCGCCGCGCGGTCGCATCTATCTCATCAAGGACATGCTGGAGAATGACCGGCCGGCCACCGAGCTGGAGGCCCGCCATGTCGACCGCTGCCTGTCCTGTCTCTCCTGCATGACCACCTGCCCCTCGGGCGTGCACTACATGCACCTCGTCGACCACGCCCGGGCCCATATCGAGAAGACCTACAAGCGCCCGTTCCCCGAGCGGATGCTGCGCCGGCTGCTGGCCTTCATTCTGCCCTCGCCCGTGCGCTTCCGTGCGGCGCTTGCCGGCACGAGGCTGATCGCTCCCTTTGCCGACCGGCTGGCGGCGCTGCCCGGCATCGGCGAGCGGCTGAAGGCCATGCTGGCGCTGGCGCCGAAGAGCCTGCCCGTTCCGGTCGCCACCACCGGACTGAGCTTTTCCCCCGCCCGCCCGCCCGCCGCAACCCAGAAGATCAGGCGGGTTGCCCTCCTCACCGGCTGTGCCCAGAGCGTGCTCGATCCCGGCATCAACTCTGCCGCCGTGCGCCTTCTCAACCGGGCCGGCGTCGAGGTCACCTTCCCGAAAGGCGAGGGCTGCTGCGGTGCGCTGGAGCATCATATGGGCCGGGAAGAGGCGTCGCTGGCGGCTGCCCGGCGCAATGTCGTCGCCTGGGAAAAGGCGATGGCCGAGACGCCGCTGGATGCCATCGTGGTGACGGCATCCGGCTGCGGCACCACGGTGAAGGACTATGGCTTCATGCTGCGCACCGACCCGGCCTTTGCCGAGCGCGCGGCCAGGATCTCGGCACTGGCGAAGGACATCTCCGAGGTGCTGGCGGAGCTGGATCTCGGCCGGCCGTCGGCCGGCACCGGGCTGGTGGTCGCCTATCATTCCGCCTGCTCGCTCCAGCACGGGCAGAAGATCAGGGACCTGCCGAAGAAGCTGCTGGCCGCGGCCGGCTTCGTGGTGCGCGAGCCGGCGGAGGCGCATCTGTGCTGCGGATCGGCCGGCACCTACAATCTTCTCCAGCCGGAAATCGCCACCCGGCTGCGCGACCGCAAGACCGGCCATCTTTCCGCCCTCAATCCGGATGTTATCGCCGCTGGCAACATCGGCTGCATGACCCAGATCGGCAGCGGCATCGATGTGCCGGTGGTCCACACCGTGGAGCTGCTCGACTGGGCCCATGGCGGCCCGCGTCCGGCGGCCCTCGGCCAGCAGACGGGAGCGGCAGCCGCCGCCGAGTGACCCCATGACGACGGGTCCGCATTCTTCCGGTGACCTCAGGGCCGACCGGCGCTTCAGTTATGGCCGCGACTTCCTCGCCCGGGGCGAACCGGAGGCGGCGGCCGATCTGTTCTCCCAGGCGCTGGAGCTGGTGCCGGGCTGGGCGGTCGGGCATTTTGCCCTCGCCGAGGCCCTGGAGGCGGCGGGCGATGCCGCCGGCGCCCGCGCGGCGTTCGCCCGGGCCGCCGACTGCGATCCCGCCGGCGAACTGGGCGCCCCGCTGCATCTCGCCCGGCTCGGCGCCGCCCCCCTGCCGGATGCGCCGCCGGAAGGCCATGTCCGGGCCCTCTTCGACGACTATGCCGACCGGTTCGAGGCTTCCCTTGTCGGCGCCCTCGACTATGCCGCGCCGCAGCGGCTGGCGGCCCTCGTCGCCGCGGCCCGGCCCGCCCCGTTCGGCCGGGTGCTGGATGCCGGGTGCGGCACCGGGCTGATGGCCGCAGCGCTGGCCGCAGCCGGCGGCTGGACCCGGCTCGACGGGATTGACCTCTCCGGCGAGATGATTGCCCGGGCGGCGGCCCGCGGCGTCTATGACAGCCTCGTGGTCGGCGAGATCGTCGCCACCCTCACCGCCTCGCCCGGTCGCTACGATCTCGTCACGGCGGCCGATCTGGTGGTCTATCTGGGGGATCTCGGCCCCTTCTTCGCGGCGGTCGCGGCCGTCCTCGACCCCGGCGGGGTGCTCGCGCTCTCCATCGAGCTGGCAGGCGAGGACGAGGCGGGCGACGGGCCCGGCTGGGTGCTGCGGGACTCCCTGCGCTTTGCCCACAGCCCCGGCTATCTGGCGGCCCTGGCCGAGACGGCCGGCCTCGTTCCGATCAGCGGCGAGCGGACCATCCTGCGCCGGGACCGCGGCCTGCCGCTGACCGGCTTTGTCGCCCTCTTCGGCAAGCCCGCCTGATACCAAAGATCCTTGAAAAGGACTCTTTTGGGATTCCGATGCGGATTTCCCATGTCCCTGGGGCATATGGGAAATCTTCTGATCTTCAGGCGCGTGGGTGCGGTCAGCGCTTCCTGCGCCCGGTATGATGGGCCGCTCCCCGCGTCATTTCAGGCGCAGCGGGCGACGGTGGGCGTGAAGAGCGCGGCCGCTCGACCATCGGACGTGTCTTCTGTGCGCCGGAGCGACCGGAAAATGCCCTGGCCGAGCGGCGGGGTCCGCACCCCTCCCGGACTGCCGTGCACATCTGCACGGCGGCGGCCTTGAAGCGGGCCCCTCCCCCGACCATATTCCAGATCCGGATCGGACGATCCGCCGGAATGCCATGACGGGTTCCGGCGCGAGGGCCGCCCGCCTTTGCCGGACCGCCCCTCCGTGTCGGGAGAGATGGCCGGCAAACAGGGGGCCGAACCGAAGTCGCTTGAAGAAGGACTTTGACCATGTCCCGCATGACTGCATTCTCCAGCCCGCTGCTCCTCGGGTTTGATGACATCGAACGCGCGCTCGACCGCGTGTCCAAGGGAGCGAACGAAGGCTATCCGCCCTACAACATCGAGCGCCTGCCGCGCGATGCCCGCCGGGGAGACGTGCTGCGCATCACGCTTGCCGTCGCCGGCTTCACGCGCGAACAGCTGGACGTAACGCTCGAAGAGAACCAGCTCGTCATTCGTGGTCGCCAGATCGACGACGACAAGACGCGCGAGTTCCTCCATCGCGACATTGCCGCGCGCCAGTTCCAGCGGACCTTCGTTCTGGCCGAGGGCATCGAGATCCTCGGCGCCGAGCTGAAAGACGGGCTTCTCTCCATCGACCTCGCCCGTCCCGAGCCGGAGCGGATCATCCGCCGCATCAACATCACCGCGCGCGACTGAACGCCGCCACGCGCTGTCCCCCTTTCGCTCTTTCCCGCGCCCGCCCGCTGCCGCATCCTCCTTCGCCGGGGGAACAGCCTGCCTGCGCCCGATATCCTTCCCCGAAGGAGACGTCCCATGAGGAACGATCCCCAGCTCCCGTTGCCCGAGACCCGTCCTGCCGTCACGCCGGAAATGCTGGCCAATCTCGGCGGCGGCCAGATCGCCTATATCCGCCCGTTCCGCTCCGAGCAGCTGAACGCGCTGTTTCCGGCGATGCCGCCGCTTCAGCCCGGCCAGTCGGTGTGGGCCCTGATCGCGGCCAACGGCACGCCGATCATGCTGGCGGACTCCGCCGCCGCCGCCCTGGCCGGCGCACAGGAAAATGACCTGATCCCGGTGGCGGTGCACTGATACCAGACGCACGAAGTGCTGACCGCACCGTGCGCCTGAAGGATAGCAGATTTCTCATATGCCCCAAGGACATGAGAAATCTGCATCGGAATAGCAAAGAGTCCTCTTCGAGGATCTTTGGTATG
>JBBSSF010000167.1:0-7392 GCA_038242345.1 Hyphomicrobiales bacterium | reverse complement strand
TCGCCGTTCAGCATCGGGTTGTCGATGATGGAGCGGACCAGCCGGGCATATTCGGCCGGATCGCCCAGCCGGCTCGGGAAGGGCACCTGCCGGCCAAGGGAGTCCTGGGCCTCCTGCGGCAGCGTCGCCAGCAGCGGCGTCATGAACAGCCCCGGCGCGATGGTCATCACGCGGATGCCCCAGCGGGCGAACTCGCGGGCGATCGGCAGGGTCATGCCGACGATGCCGGCCTTGGAGGCGGCATAGGCCGCCTGGCCGATCTGGCCATCAAACGCCGCGACCGAGGCGGTGTTGATGAACACGCCCGCCTCCTCGCCGATGCGCGCGCTGCCGGCCAGCCGCGCCCCCACCTGGGACAGCACGTTGAAGGTGCCGATCAGGTTCACGTTGATGATGGCGGCGAAATCCCTGAGCGGGATCGGCGTGCCGTCGCGGCCGATCACCTTGCCCGGCGGGCCGATGCCGGCGCAGCTCACCAGAATGCGCGTGCGGCCGTTGACGGCCTCGGCCGCGTCGAGGGCCGCGCTGACGGCGGCCGGATCGGTGACATCGAGAGCGGCGAAGCGGCAGCCGACAGCGGCGGCCTTTTCCTCCGCCAGCGCGGCATTGCGATCGAAGATCGTGACCTTCGCACCGGCGGCGACAAGCATGTCCACCGTCGCGCCACCAAGGCCCGAGGCGCCACCGGTCACGATGGCTCCAAGTCCATCCATCTGCATTTTTGTTGTTTCCCGTCGCAGGAAAGGGGGGGATGGATCCGGAGGCTGTCCGGACCCCACGATCAGGCGGAGACTTTCGCCGGCCAGTATTCGTCCTTGAGCTTGCGCTTCATGAGCTTCCCCGTCGGGGTGCGCGGCAGCGCCTCGCGGAAGTCGATGCTGCGCGGCACCTTCAGATGGGACAGCCGGCCGCGGCACCACTCGATGAGGGCGCGCGCCAGCTCGTCCGAGGGCTCGGCATGGGGTTCCAGCTGGACGACGGCCTTCACCTCCTCGCCCATTTCGGCGTTCGGCACCCCGAACACGGCGGCATCGGCGACGTCCGGATGGCTGAGGAGCAGGTCTTCCGTCTCCTGCGGGTAGATGTTCACCCCGCCGGAAATGATGGTGTAGGAGGCCCGGTCGGTCAGATAGAGGTAGCCGTCGGGATCCACATAGCCGATGTCGCCGATGGTGGCGCAGCCGGGACGCAGGAAGGCGCCCTTCGTCTTGTCCGGATCATTGCGATATTCAAAGTCGATGCCGCTGTCGAAATAGATGGCGCCGACCTGACCGGCGGGCAGCTCCCGCCCGTCGCCGTCGATGACGACGATGCGGCCCAGCAGCGAGCGGCCGACGGTGCCGGGATGGCTGCGCCACTCCTCGGAGGTGGTGATGGTGACGCCGTTGGCTTCCGAGCCGGCATAGAACTCGATGAGGATCGGCCCCCACCAGGCGATCATCGCGGCCTTGACGTCGGCCGGGCAGGGGGCGGCGGCGTGGAAGGCGACCTTGAGGGAGGAATGGTCGTAGCGCGCCTTCACCTCCTCCGGCAGGCGGAGCAGGCGGATGAACATGGTGGGCACGAACTGGGCGTGGGTGACCTTGTAACGGTCGATGAGCGCCAGCACGCCTTCGGCGTCGAACTTCTCCATCAGGATGGCGGTGCCGCCAAGCTTGACCGCCATCATCGACACCCGGAGCGGGGCGGCATGATAGAGCGGCGCCGGCGAGAGGAAGACGCTGTCGGCGTTCATCCCGCCCATGGTCTCGCACAAGACCGTCATCACCAGCGGAATGACCGTGTCGATGGGCTGCCGGCGGAAGGTGCGCAGGATGCCCTTCGGCCGGCCAGTGGTGCCGGAGGAATAGAGCATGTCGGTGCCCGCCGCCTCGTCGGCGACGGGGGTGGCGGGGGCGGCGGCCTGAAGCGCCTGCCAGTCATGGGCCGCATCCGGGGTGCCGCCGCTGACGAAGACTTTCACCTCCGGCGCGCCGGCTTCCAGCGCCGGCAGCAGACAGGCATAGGTGTCGGAGATCACCATGATCTTTGCGCCACAGTCGCGCAGGATATAGAGGATCTCGTCCACCGAGAGATGGTTGCTGATGGCGGTGAAGAAGATGCCCGAGCGCTGGGCAGCCCAGCACAGGGCCATATAATCGAGCCGGTTCTCGAACAGCAGCCCGATCACCTCGCCCTGGCCGACACCAAGGGCGCGCAACGTCTGGGCGCCCTGATTGGAGAGCCGGTCGAGGTCGGCATAAGTCAGGCTTTCGCCGCTTCCCGCCATGCGGTAGGCAACCTTGTCCGGTTGCACGGTCGCGAAATAGGACGGATGCATCAGCACGGTCATTTGTCCTCCCAGGTCGTCGGCTGTGTCCTGCGCTGCGCTCGTTTTGGCCGGCGCGGAAATCCGCCGGTGGCGCAGTTCTGAAAGGGCAGGAGACAGGATCACGCAGGTCGCGGTTCGCCGAGACCGAGGTCCCGGCCGATGATCTCCTTCATGATCTCGGAGGAGCCGGCGTAGATCCGGCTGACCCGGGCCGAGCCATACATGCGGGCGATCTCGTATTCTTCCATGAAGCCGGCGCCGCCATGCAGCTGGAGACAGGCATCCACCACCTCACCCTCGATTTCCGAGGCGAGAAGTTTGGCCTGCGCCGCCATCACCGGCGTCAGGGCGCCCTCCATGTGCTCCTGCGCGCACAGGTCGGTGAAGGCCCAGGCGCTGTCGAGCCGGGTCTTCAGCTCCGCCATGCGGAAGCGGGAATTCTGGAAGGTGCCGATGGCCCGGCCGAAGGCGCGGCGGGTGGTGATGTAGTCCAGCGTGATGTCGAACGCCCGCTGGGCATGGGCGGTGAACTGCACCGCCCCCATCAGCCGCTCTTCCGCCAGATTGTGCATGATGAGCCGGAAGCCGCCCTCGGGATCGCCGAGGACATTTTCCTTCGGCACCCGGACATCATCGAAGAACAGCTCGGCCGTATCCTGAGACTTGAGGCCGATCTTCTCGAGCTTGCGACCGCGGGTGAAGCCGGGCATGCCGTCCTCGACCAGAAAGAGGCCGATGCCATGGCGGTTGCTCTGGCTGGTGCGGGCGGCAACCACCACCAGCCCGGCCAAGAGGCCGTTGGAAATGAAGGTCTTGGCCCCCGACAGGCGCCAGTGGTCGCCGGCATCCACGGCCCGGGTGCGCAGACCCGCCAGATCCGAGCCGGCATCCGGTTCGGTCATCGCGATCGCCAGGATGGTCTCGCCCGAGACGATCCCGGGCATGAAACGGTCCTTCTGCGCCTCGGTGCCGAAAGAGTTGATGTAGGGACCGACGATCCGGTTATGCAGGGGAATATAGAGCCCGTTTTCTCGCGCCGACAATTCTTCCGACAGGATCATGTCATAGCGGAAATCCGTGATTTCCAGCCCGCCATGACGGGCATCGGCATACATGGCAAGGAAACCCTGGCGGCCGGCACTGCGCCAGACCTCCCGGCTCACCATGCCCTCGGCCCGGAAGCGCTCGGACTGGGGGTAGACCTCGGCTTCCGCCCAGCGGCGGACGGTTTCGCGGAACAGCAGGTGCTCGGGCTCGTAAAGACGGCGCTTGGGGCTCGGCATGGCAGTTTCCTCAGGCGGCCCGGGGCTCGGCGGCATCGAGCCGCTCCCACAGGGCGGGGTCGGGCCGGAACCGGGGACCGCAATGATCGGCAAGGGTGGCGGCGCGGGCGCGGACGTCGGCCAGCCCGAGACCGCGGAGGAAGCGGAGCGCGCCGCCGGTGTGGCGCGGGAAACCGGCGCCGAGGATCGAACCGAGATCGGCCTCGGCCTCGCTGCCGACCACGCCCTCGGCCAGACAGCGCAGGGCCTCCAGCGCGCCGGCCAACAGCAGCCGGTCCTCGATTTCCGCGCCCTCGACCGCCCGGCCACGCTGCCAGCCGGGCGGCACCCGGGCATCGGCGCTGCCATCGAGAAGGGGTGGCCCCGTGAACCCCGCCTGCCAGGCGGCGGTGTTGACGGCTGCGGGCGACAGCCCGTCCTCCAGCAGCGTCGCCGCCTCGGCCCTCAGCGCCCGGATCAGCCGGGCGACGAAGCCGCCGGCACCATGGACGACGACCGGCGTGAGGCCCGTGCGCAGGGCAAGGTCATAGGCGAGCGCGACGGCATCCGGTGCGGTCACGGGGCCCGCGATGATCTCGGCCAGCATCGCCCCCGGCGCGCCCGAGCGGACAAGGCCGATCACCCGCTCCGACGCCGGCGGCGCGGAGGCCGGATCGTCGGGCGGCAGGGCGAGGACGCTGCCTTCGGGCAGGCGGGCGAGGATGTCCCGCACGTCCCCGGGCATCGCCGGCCGGGTGGCGAGCACCAGATCGGCAGTCACGCCATCAAGGCGTGGCGCGGCCGAGAGGGTGGCTGCCAGCCGGGACCGGGTGCTCTTCTCGGCAGATGACAGGATCCGCGCGACTTTTTCGTTCCCGTCCCCGGCGACAATCACCGTGGGGATGCCGGCACGGGCGGCGCGGATGGCAAGCTCGGTCTCGTCCGGTCCGGGATCCAGAACGGCGAGGCGCGAAAGCCGCCGGCCGGGGCCCGCCGGACGCAGCTTGCCCGAGCGGATGGCATTGGCGGAAAAGAAGAAGGTCGCGATGGCGGCCTTCGCCTCACGGCTGCCGACCAGGGTGCAGAAGGCACGGGATTCCGCCGTCAGGGCGGCATCGACCGGGAGCTTGAGGGCGAGAAGGGCGACGTCCAGAATGCGCTCCGGCGCTGGCGCGCGGCCGCGGGTGCGCTGGTGGAGGGCCGCCCGGGCAGCGGCGATGCAGGCGTCCGGGTCGAAGCCGTCGGCGGCCGGTGGCCGGAAGCCCGGCCGGTCCCAGGGCTGGCGCCCGGCGTCGGGGTTGGCGCGGATCCAGTCCCGGGCGACGGCCACCGGATCGGATCCGGCCGGCAGCAGGGCATCGACGACACCGGCGGCAAGCGCCGCTTCCGGGGCGAGGATGCGGCCGTCCAGCAGCAGCGGCAGGGCCGCGTCGAGACCGAGCAGGGAGGTCAGCCGCACGATGCCGCCGGCTCCCGGCAGCAGGCCGAGGGTGACTTCCGGCAGGCCAACGACGGCCCCGGGCGCGGCCACCAGCACCCGGTGATTGCAGGCTAGACAGATCTCGAACCCGCCGCCAAGCGCCGCGCCATTGATGGCTGCCACCACCGGCACCGGCAGACGCTCCAGCCGGCGCAGGAAGCCCTTGTCCTCTTCCAGCCAGTCGAAATAGGCCGCATCGGCGCTGTCACGGGCAAGCAGACCGTTGAGATCGCCCCCGGCGAAGAAGGTCTTCTTGGCCGAGGAAAAGATGATTCCGGTCAGCCCGGGCTCACCTTCCAGGCGCGCCACGCACTCCCCCATCAGGGAATGGTAGACCGGGCTCATGGTGTTGGCGGACTGGCCGTCCATGTCCATCGTCACGGTGACGATGCCATGCGAATCCTTGTGATAGTCAAAGCCCATGCCGCGTCCTTCCGTTCGCAGCAACGGGGTCAGCCGTCGCTGCGGTGGCAGTGTTCCTGCTCGTTCTGTGCGCGTTCGGTCGTTTCCTCTGCCCCCGCGGCCGGCGTCGGGTCCGCTTCTGGCTCTTCGGGGGCCTGAGTGTCCTAGGCCAATCGAAAGCAAAATTCAAGCGCTGTTTTAAAAAATTCCGGTGGCGGTTGGCGAGGGGACAGGATAGCGCGCGGGTGGTCTGGCGGACGGGGAGGGCCTTGACCGCGCCGGGGCTGTTCGGATCATCGTGGTGCTGAAGCCCGGGCACGGGATGGTGTTGCCCGGGCGAGAGGACGACAGCCGGACGGAACCGCGCCTTGGATGACTCGAACGAGATGAAGAAGGGGGAGCGCACCCGGCGCAAGCTGAAGATGGCTGCGCTCAAGCTGTTTGCGCTGCGTGGTCTCGACAATGTGTCGGTGCGCGATATCCTCGATGCCGCAGGGCAGAAGAATGCCGGTTCGATCAACTATCATTTTTCCTCCCGGGATGCGCTGATCCGCGAGCTGATCGTCGATGTGGCGCGGATGCTGGATGCCGATAACAACCGGCGTCTGGATGCGGTGGAGGCTGAGGGCGGGCCGCGCAGCATCCGCGAGGTGACCGAGATCCTGCTGCCGCAGCTCTCGCCGGCGGCGGGGGAGGAAGCCGGCTACACGCTGCGATTCTTCAACAGCGTGCTCATCAGCCATCGCGACATCCTGTTCGAGGCGACTACCGGCGAGGATCGCGGCACCCGCCGCTGCTTTGTCCATATCCGCCGTCTGGCGCCGGAGATGCCGGCGGAAATCCTCCAGCAGCGCCTGATGCTGGTGCTGCTCTTTAGCGTCGCGGCGGCCTCCTCCATGGAGGCGGCAGAGGCCAACCAGAAGGTCTGGAAAAATCTCTGGGGCTATCCGTCCGCCCGCGCCAACCTCGCCGACACCATGGCCGGCCTCATCACCGCACCCATTTCGCCCCAGACGGCCGCCCTGGTGGGCGCCCCCCGGAGCGGGGCCGGCTGACGGGCCGGGGCGACACCCGCGGAACACGGCAGCCTTGTGCACCGCCGCCGTCCTTTGCTGCGTCGCGCAAATTTTAATGCGCCATTTTATTTTTGTTGACAGCCTCCCGATGCCCGTGCTCCCCTTGCGGGCATAAGCAAAAAAATACAGGGAGGGGACCACCGTGCACAACGGAACGGGACCACCGGGGGAAGTTCTTCTGTCCGTCGACAGGATCGTTGTCCAGTTTGGCCCGATCCAGGCATTGGATGCGGTGAGCTTTGATGTGCGCCGCAACGAAATTCTTGGTCTCATCGGCCCGAACGGGGCCGGAAAGACCACCGTCTTCAATTGTCTCAGCCGGATCTACACGCCGAAAGCCGGAACGATCCGGTTTGCCGGGCGCGACCTGCTGGCGCTGAAGACCCATGAGGTGGCCGCAGCCGGCCTCGGGCGCACCTTCCAGAATGTCGCCTGTTTCGGCTCGCTGACGGTGCGCGAGAATGTGCTCGTCGGCAGCCACATCCGCATCCGCGGCAACTCGCTGGCCGAGAGCCTGGCGCTGCCCGGCGTGCGCGCCCGGGAAGCGACGGCGCGCCGGCGGGCCGACGAGCTGATCGACTGGCTGGACCTCGGCGCGGTGGCCGACCGGCCGGTGGAGAGCCTGCCCTTCGGCACCCGCAAGCGGGTGGAATATGCCCGCGCCCTGGCGGTGGAGCCGCAGATCATCCTTCTCGACGAGCCGGCCGCCGGCCTCAACCATGAGGAAGTGTTCGTGCTCGGCGATCTCATCCGCCGCACCCGGGACGAGCTGGGCATCACCGTGCTCCTCGTCGAGCATCACATGGCCCTCGTCATGTCGATCTCGGACCGGGTGGTGGTCATGAATTTCGGCCGCAAGAT
>JBBSSF010000166.1:0-7394 GCA_038242345.1 Hyphomicrobiales bacterium | reverse complement strand
TGTCCCTTCATGCCCGCCAGCTTGGCGAACTGGTCGAGACGCTTGCGCAGCCGCTCGCCGTCGATGTCGGCCAGATCGGCCGGCAGCACCAGACGGATCTGTTCGCCGAACCGCTCCACCCGGCAGCGGCCGACCACCCCGGGCACGGCACCGGCGATCACATAGGCGATCCGGAGCGCCGAGCCGAGGGAGCGCGCCCGCTCCTTCAGCCGCGTCGACACCAGCTCGCGGATGCGCGGCGACAGCACCTCGTCGACCAGGCCCGCATAGCGATAGAACACCGCCAATGCCAGATAGGCCCGGCCGGGATGATCGACGCCGACGAAGGAGCCATTCTGGATGATGGAGAGGCTCTGCTCGCCGCGATAGTCCGGATGCGCCCGCCAGCCGATATCCGAGAGATGGCAGGCGGCGACGCGCAGGCGCCGCTCCTCGGCCGTCTCCTCGATCTCGATGGCGGCCAGCGCCGTGTCGGTGAAGCGCACCAGCTCGTCGGCCAGCTCCGGCGTGCGGGCGCGCAGGAAATTGAACTCCTGACAGGCCGCGATCAGCGGATCCGCCGCCCGGTCCGCCGGACCGAGCTTCTCGAACAGATGGCCCTCGCGCAGGCCCAGCGCCGACAGCACGATGCGGTCGAACCGGCCGGCCTTGATGACCTCGCCGAGCACCACCGCCCCGTAGGGCAGCAACCCGCGGCGCTGGCGCGACACCACCTCGATGCAGTCCAGCGACTCCAGATCGCCGCGCGCGATGGTGCGGCAGAAATCCAGGGCCTCCGAGGCGGCCATGGAATAATGGTGCATCACATGCAGCGGATAGCCGGTCTGGGCCATGTGCAGCCGGGCGAGAGATCGCCATGTGCCGCCGATGGCATAGAAGGTGCGGCCCTGCCCGCCGGACAGCAGGTCGGACTTTCCGAGCGCCTCGGCCGCGATCTTCTCGGCCTTGCGCACGGATCCGTCGGTCAGGTCCTGCAGCCGCAGCCCGCCCAGCGGGAAGGTGCGGCCGGAGCCGATCTCCGCCCCGCGGATGTCGATCAGCTCCAGGCTGCCGCCGCCCAGATCGCCGGCAATGCCATCGGGGCGCCAGAAGCCGGCGATCACCCCGAGGGCCGACTGATGCGCCTCCTGCGGCCCGGTGAGGAGCGCCGGCGCCACGCCGGTGATGCGCTCCACCTCGGACAGGAAGGCCGGGCCGTTGCTGGCATCCCGGGCGGCCGCGGTCGCCAGCACGTCGAGGGACACCACGCCGAACCGGTCGCACAGCGCCCGGAAGCGCCGCACGGCGACCACGGACTGCTCCACGGCCTGCTCGTTGAGGCGGCCGGTGCTGGCCACCCCGCGTCCGAGACCGGCCAGCACCTTCTCGTTGAAGAGAAGCGTCGGCGTCCGCGCCAGCCGTTCATAGACCACCAGCCGGACCGAGTTCGATCCGATGTCGATCACGCCGATGGGACCATGTCCGGTCAGCCGCCCGGGCGCCGCCGCGCTTTCAGTTTCAATAGGCAAAGGTGTGTCCGCTCCGGTCATGACGGGGAACGACAGGCCGGGGCGAGTCCGTCTGGAGGGACTTGCCGCGGCCGGACAAAGACGGGTTGGTCATGAAATAGTGGTGGGCGTTGAAGGGCTCCTCGCCCTCGGCCGGCCCGATGCGCTCGTGGCTGCCATCGGGCAGCAGCCGCCAGCTCTGCTGGTTGTCGGTCAGGTTGGCGACCATGATCTGGTCGAGGATCTGGGCGTGCACCGTCGGGTTCATGATCGGCGCCAGCGCCTCGACCCGGCGGTCGAGATTGCGCGGCATCATGTCGGCGGAGCCGATGTAGACGATGGCATCCGGCGACGGCAAGCCATGGCCGTTGCCGAAGCAGAAGATGCGGCTGTGTTCCAGGAAACGGCCGACGATGGACTTCACCCGGATATTTTCCGACAGCCCCGGCACCCCCGGCCGCAGGCAGCAGATGCCGCGCACGATCAGGTCCACCTCGACGCCGGCGCGGCTCGCATCATAGAGCGCGTCGATGATCTGGGCATCGACCAGCGAGTTCATCTTCAGCCACACCTGGGCCGGGCGGCCGGCGCGGGCGTGGACGATCTCGGCGTCGATATGATCGAGGATGCGCTGGCGCAGGGTCAGCGGCGAGATCGCCAGCCGCGAGAGTTCGCCCGGCTGGGCATAGCCGGTGATGAAGTTGAACACCCGGGTGACGTCCTGGGCGATCTCCGGATCGGTCGTGAAGTAGCTGAGATCGGTATAGATGCGGGCGGTGATCGGGTGATAGTTGCCGGTGCCGATATGGCAGTAGGTGGCCAGCCGCCCGCCCTCGCGCCGCACCACCATGGACAGCTTGGCGTGGGTCTTCAGCTCCAGGAAGCCGAACACCACCTGGGCGCCGGCCCGTTCCAGATTGCGCGCCCAGCCGATATTGGCTTCCTCGTCGAAGCGCGCCTTCAGCTCCACCAGCGCCGTCACCGACTTGCCGGCCTCGGCCGCTTCCGCCAGCGCCTTGACGATGGGCGAGTTCTTGGAGGTGCGGTAGAGGGTCTGCTTGATGGCGACCACATCCGGGTCGCGCGCCGCCTGGTTCAGGAACTGCACCACGACGTCGAAGGACTCGTAGGGGTGATGGACGACGATGTCCTTTTCCTGGATCGCGGCGAAGCAGTCGCCGGCATGATCCAGCACCCGCTCGGGGAAGCGCGCCTGATAGGGCGTGAACTTCAGTTCCGGCCGGTCGAGGCTGACAAGCTGGGCGAAATCATTGAGGGCGAGCGCTCCTTCCACCAGGAAGATCTCGTCCGGCGTGACGCTGAGGGCGGTCGCGACGAAATTGCGCAGGGGTTCCGGCGTCGCCGCCTCGATCTCCAGCCGGATGACCGAGCCGCGCCGGCGCCGCTTCAGCGCCGTCTCGAACAGGCGGACGAGGTCCTCGGCCTCTTCCTCGATTTCCAGGTCCGAATCGCGGATCACCCGGAAGGCGCCCGAGCCCAGCACCGTGTAGGACGGGAACAGCCGGCCGATGAACAGGCCGATGGCATTCTCCAGCGCCAGGAAGCGCGCCTCGCCGGCGATGTCGGAGGGCTGCAGGCGGATGAAGCGCTCCACCTGGGCGGGGACGCGGATGAGGGCGATCATGTGCTCGCCCGTCGGCCCCGACAGCTCCAGCACCAGCGAGAAGCCGAGATTGGGAATGAACGGGAACGGATGCGCCGGATCAATGGCCAGCGGCGTCAGCACCGGGAAGACATGGCCGAGGAAATAGTCCTCCAGCCAGTCGCGCTCCTCCTGCCGGATCTGGTCCGGGGCGACGATGACGATGCCGGCCGCCGCCAGTTCCTCGCGCAGCACCGCCCAGCGGGCCTGCTGGGCGCTCTGGAGCGAGCCGACGCCCTCGCCGATGCGCGCAAGCTGCTCCGACGGCGTCAGTCCGTCATCGCTCGGGCTGTCGACGCCGGCGCGCAGCTGGCCGCGCAGGCCGGCGACGCGGACCATGAAGAACTCGTCGAGATTGTTGGCCGAGATCGACAGGAAGCGCAGCCGTTCGAGCAGCGGATGATTCGGATTTTCCGCCTCTTCCAGAACCCGACGGTTGAAGTTCAGCCAGGAGATCTCGCGGTTGACGAACCGGGAGGGCGACTGGCGCAGCTCGTCTCCCGCCGCGCGCGCCTCGTCTCCGATCCCGATGACTGCCTCGTTCATGGCCAATCCGCTCCCCCGCCAGATCGCGTCCGTGCGATTCCTGTCCGGCATAACGTCCGAGTGTGACGCTTTTTCCGTGCCCCGCAATCGGGCACGGGAGGCACAGGCTGCCGCACGCCGCCGGGCGGCCGCGGACTGCGGGATGCGGGCCTTCGCCGCGGCGCGCTGCCGCAGGCAGCGGGTGGACCCGCGCGGCCCGGATCCGCCCGACACCGGGCCCGCCGACAGCGCCCGGCGGCGCACCCGGCCGGCAGCGGAAGCGGACCGGCGGATGCGGCGGGGTCGGGTCATGGCAGCTCCCCGTCGCCGGCCCCGTCGCCCTCGCCCATGCCGAGTTCGGCAAGGGCGGCGGCGGCGATGCGCCGGGTCGGCCGGCGGCCAAGCGCCAGGGAGCGCCGGTCGATCGCCTCGGCCAGCGCGCCGGCGGCGGCATAGCTGCGTTCCATGCGGGCGGTCAGATAGTCGAGCACGCCCGGATCCACATCGAGACCGCGGTCGAGGAACAATTTCATCAGGATTGCCGGCAGCAGCGCCTCGTCGGGCGGGCCGATCTCGACGGGAATCGCGGTGCGCAGACGCGAGCGCAGGTCGGCGGTCACGATCGGCCAGTGTTCCGGCGCGGTCCGGGCGGTCATCAGGATGCGGGCGCCCGCGCCGCGGGCGGCATTGAAGAGGTGGAACAGTGCCGTCTGGTCGAGGCCGGGGCCATCGACATCTTCCAGCGCCACGTCGCCACCGGCCACCAGCGAGATCGGGTCGAGGCTGCCAAGGCGGGCGGCCGGCAGCACCGGCCGGCCGGTCTTCGCGCCCCAGATGGCGGCCAGATGGCTCTTGCCGCAGCCGTCCGGCCCGACGATGACGGCCAGCGGCGCCGGGGTCGTCTCCCACGCCTCCACCAGGCGCAGGGCCGCCCGGTTGGCGGGGGTCGCCACGAACTCGTCGCGCCCGTAGGCGGGCGGCAGGGCCAGCGGCAGCACGAGCTGGCGGGAACCGGGATCGTCAGCCGTCACGCCAGTTCGTCCTCTGCCGGATCGACGCCCTTATAATAGGCGCTCTTGAGATAGGTGCGCAGGGCGAACCGGCACAGCACGCCGACCGCCGCCGCCGCGGGCACCGCCACCAGCATGCCGACGAAGCCGAACAGCGAGCCGAAGGCGAAGAGGGCGAACATCAGCCACACCGGATGCAGCCCGACATGGCCGCCCACCAGCTTCGGCTGGAGAATGTTGCCCTCGATGAACTGCCCGAGGCCGAAGATCGCCACCACCAGAACCACGCTGAACCAGTCGCCCGGCGCAAACTGGGCGATCGCCACCCCGACCGAAACGACAAATCCCGTTGCCGAGCCGACATAGGGGATGAACGAGATCAGGCCGATCATCATGCCGATGAGCAGGCCGAAATTGAGTCCGACCAGACTGAGGGACAGGGCGAAATAGGTGCCGAGCAGCAGGCAGACAAGCACCTGCCCGCGAATGAAGCCGGCGATGCCGTCATTCATCTCGCTGGCCAGCGCCCGCACCGTGCCGGCATGATCGCGCGGCAGCCAGCTGTCGACCTTCGCGACCATGCGGTCCCAGTCGAGGAGCAGGTAGAAGGCGACCACCGGGGTGACGAACAGCAGCGACATCACCGACATCAGCGCCTGCCCGCCGGACCAGATGCCCTGGGCGAGCTTGCCGAGCCAGCTCGCCGCCTCCGACACCAGCGTCGACACGGACGATTTCAGATCGTCCTGGGACATGCCGGCCGCCGCCGCCAGCCGCCCGCCGCGGGCGCGCCGGGCGAAGAAGTCCTGGATCTGGGACACATAATCCGGCAGCCGGCCGATGAAGCCGGCCAGCTGGTGCCCGATCACCGGCAGGATGATGATGAGGGTGACGGCGAACAGGATCACGAACACGAACAGGATCGTGAAGGTCGCCCACAGCCGGCTGAAGCCGATCCGTTCCAGCCGGTCGGCGATCGGATCGAGCAGATAGGCCAGGAACATCCCGGCAATGAAGGGCAGCAGGATGCCCGAGAACAGATAGAGGAAGAAGGCGAAGCCGCAGAAGGCCGCGACCCAGAAGGCGAACTGACGCTTGAGGCTCATGGGTGCGACCGACCCCCCGTTCCGCATTCCCGTCCCCCAGATAGGCAGCGCCCCGGGCGAGCGTCAAGCGAGGCGGTCGGCGGGCGAATTCCGTGCGCTTTCCCGGGAAAGGGCTTGAATCCGCCGCGCCCGTGGTCCATTCCCGCGGCCAAAGACTTTCCTGTCCTCCGTTCCGGGAATCCGCGCCATGTCCGACGCCCCGCGCACGACGCCTGCGACCTACGCCTCCGCGGGCGTCGACATCGATGCGGGCAACCAGCTCGTGAAGGCGATCGCGCCGCTGGTTCGCTCCACCGCCCGCTCCGGGGCCGATGCGGCCATCGGCGGCTTCGGCGGCGTGTTCGACCTGAAGGCCACCGGCTACAAGGATCCCCTGCTGGTCGCCGCCAATGATGGCGTCGGCACCAAGCTGAAGATCGCCATCGAGGCCGGCATCCATGACGGCGTCGGTATCGACCTTGTTGCCATGTGCGTCAACGACCTGATCGTGCAGGGCGCCGAGCCGCTGTTCTTCCTCGATTATTTCGCCACCGGCAAGCTCGACGTGGCGGCCGCCACCGAGGTCATCGCCGGCATCGTCGCCGGCTGCCGGGATGCCGGCTGCGCCCTCATCGGCGGCGAGACGGCGGAAATGCCCGGCATCTACCAGGGTGCCGACTATGATCTCGCCGGCTTTGCCGTCGGCGCGGTGGAGCGGGAGAACCTGCTGCCGCGGGCGGACGCCCAGGTGGGCGACGTGCTGCTGGCGCTCGGCTCGGCCGGCGTCCATTCCAACGGCTTCTCGCTGGTGCGCAAGCTCGTCTACGAGTCCCGTCTCGGCTGGTCGGTGCCCGCGCCCTTCGCTCCGGAGAAGACCCTCGGCCAGGCCCTTCTCGCCCCCACCCGCATCTATGTGCGCTCGGTGCTGGGCGTGCTGCGCGCCGGCCTGCCGGTGAAGGCGCTGGCCCACATCACCGGCGGCGGCCTCACCGAGAACCTGCCGCGGGTGCTGCCCGACGACGTCTCGGCCGCCATCGACCTCTCCTCCGTCACGGTACCGCCGGTGTTCGGCTGGCTGGCCGGCCTTGGCCGCATGGAGGAGGCGGAGATGCTGCGCACCTTCAACTGCGGCGTCGGCATGGTCGTCGTGGTGCCGGAAGACGCGGTGGATGCCGTCGCCGCCCGCTTCGGCGAATTCGGGGAATCGGTCAGCCGCATCGGCACCCTGGTGCCGCGCGGGGCCGAGCCGGTGCTCTATACCGGCGCCCTCGATCTGGCGCGGTGAGCGGCATGACGACCCCGGCTTCCGCCCCGGCCCGGCGCCGGGTGGGCATCCTCGTTTCCGGGCGCGGCTCCAACATGGCCGCCCTGATCGCGGCCGCCGCCGATCCGGCCTTTCCGGCGGAGATCGCCTGCGTGGTCTCCAACCGGCCGACGGCCGGCGCGCTGGAGCGGGCGGCGGAGGCCGGCATCGCCACCGATGTGGTTGACCACCGCGCCTATCCCGACCGGGAGAGCTTCGAGATCGCCCTCGATGCGGTGCTGGTGGCGCGCGGCGTGGAGCTGATCTGTCTGGCCGGCTTCATGCGGCTTCTGACGCCCTGGTTCGTCAACCGCTGGCATG
>JBBSSF010000165.1:0-7453 GCA_038242345.1 Hyphomicrobiales bacterium | reverse complement strand
TGCGGTCAGCACTTCGTGCGCTTGGTATGATACCAAAGATCCTTGAAAAGGACTCTGTGGTATTCCGGTTCAGATTTCTCATGCCATTGAGGCATATGAGAAATCTGATGTTCTTCAGGCGCGCGGTGCGGTCAGCACTTCGTGCGCCTGGTATGAAACACGCCAGCGGATAAAAAAAGGGGCCGGCGGCAATTGCCACCTGCCCCAAACCACCAGCTCCACAAACGCAGCGTGCGCGCCGCTCAGTCCACGTCGCCGACTTCGCCGGCGGTCGTGCCATAGACGCGATGGGCGAGCGAGGCTTCCATGAAGTCGTCGAGATCGCCATCGAGCACGTCGCTCGGGCTGGTGCTCGCCTTGCCGGTCCGCAGGTCCTTCACCAGCTGATAGGGCTGGAGGACATAGGAGCGGATCTGGTGGCCCCAGCCGATATCGGTCTTGGAGGCCGCCTCGGCAGCCGCCTTCGCCTCGCGCTTTTCCAGCTCGGCCTCATAGAGGCGCGCCCGCAGCATGGACCAGGCGGTGGCCCGGTTCTTGTGCTGGGAGCGCTCGCCCTGACAGGCGACCACGATGCCGGTCGGGATATGCGTGATGCGCACCGCCGAGTCGGTCGTGTTGACGTGCTGGCCGCCCGCGCCCGACGACCGGTAGGTGTCGATGCGGCAGTCGGATTCGTTGATGTCGATCTGGATCGAGTCGTCCACCACCGGATAGACCCAGACGCTCGCGAACGAGGTCTGGCGCCGGGCGTTGGCGTCGAAGGGCGAGATGCGCACGAGGCGATGCACGCCGGACTCGGTCTTCATCCAGCCATAGGCGTTGTGGCCCTTGAGCAGGATGGTCGCCGACTTGATGCCCGCCTGTTCGCCATACTGGTGCTCGATCGTCTCGACCTTGCAGCCATGGCGTTCGGCCCAGCGCGTGTACATGCGCAGGAGCATTTCGGCCCAGTCCTGGCTTTCCGTGCCACCGGCGCCCGGATGGATCTCGACATAGGTGTCGTTGCCGTCGGCATCGCCGGAGAGCAGCGTCTCCACCTGACGCCGGCGCACCTCGGCCTGGATCTCCTTGAGGGAGGTCTCGGCCTCGGTCACGATGTCGTCCTCGCCTTCCGCCTCGCCCATCTCGATGAGGCCGATGGCATCATCCAGCGACGCGGTCAGCTTGTTCACGGCCGTGATCTGGTCATCCAGCTGCTGGCGCTCGCGCAGCAGCTTCTGGGCCCGATCCGGGTCCTCCCACAGGGTGGGGTCCTCGGCCATGCGGTTCAGTTCGATCAGGCGGGCGTTTGCGTGATCCCAGTCAAAGATGCCTCCTCAGCAGGCTTATGGCCTGCTTGATCTCGTCCACCATCGCCTGTGCTTCGGCTTTCATCGTCCGTCGCGCTTCTCTGTCTTGAGGGTCTGCCTTGAGGGTGCGTCTCGCACGCATATGGGACGCGCGCGGGGCAGCCGGAAGAGGTCCGGCGCCGTCGGCGGCGGACAATAGCGGAGCCCGCCCGCCGGCGCAAACCGGGGGCGGGTCCGGATGCCCTCTAATACCAAAGATACTCGAATAGGACTCGTTGGTATTCCGATGCAGATTTCTCATGCCATTGGAGCATATGAGAAATCTGCTGCCCTTCAGGCGCACGGTGCGGTCAGCACTTTGTGCGGCTGGTATCAAGGTCCCGAAGATCAGTCCACCGCCACGACCGTGAAGCGCCGCTCCGGGAAGGCGCGGGCGACGGCCTCGTCCACCAGGGCGACCGCGAGATCCTCCAGCGAGATGCGGCTCTGGCCATCGGCAGCAAACAGGAGCTGGTCGCCACCGGTGCGATATTTCCCCGTGCGCACGCCGGGCGCGATCATCGCCGGGGGCGACAGGAAGGTCCAGTCGAGGCCGCTCTCGCCGCGCAGCGTCGCCAGCACATCGCGCGCGCCCTCGGCGCCGGGACGATAGGCAGCCGGGAATTCCGGGCTGTCCAGCACCTGAACGCCGGGCGCGACCTCCAGGCTGCCGGCGCCGCCGACCGCGATGACGCGCACGCGCGCCGCCTTCGCCGCGGTGATGATGGCAGCATAGGCATCGTTCATGATCGCGCGGATCTCCGGCTCGCCCCAGCCGGGATTGTAGGCGCTGATTAGCACGTCGACATCGCCAAGCGCTGCCGCCAGCGCCGCCGGATTGCGGGCATCCACGCCGACGGCGGTGACGCCCGGCAGCGCCGGCACCTTTTCCGGGTGGCGCACCAGCGCCGTCACCGGCCAGCCGCGCCCGGCGATTTCCGCCAGCACCCGCGATCCGACAAGGCCCGTCGCGCCGAGCACGGCCAGCCGCGGCAGCTTTTCCTGGGTTCCGGTCATGATCCAGCCTCCCGGGGCTCTCGCGCCCCATCCGGTTACCAACAAGAACCAGATGCCCGATCTTGCCCTTGAGCGGAAGAACGCACTATTTTCTCATCAGGGCACAGGGAGGAAACCTGTGCCCCCTGTCACGAGGTGAGCGCGATGATGGAGTTGGCGACCGTCCTGAGGGACGCGGAGGACCCGGATGACGGGGGCACCCCGCCGGTCGCGGTCCCGGATGGCAGCCCCTGCCCGGTCCGCACGGTGCTGGACCGGCTGGGAGACGCCTGGAGCGTGCTGGTGGTGCTCAACCTCACGGCGGGCCCGCTGCGCTTCAACGCGCTGCGGCGGGCGATCCCCGGCATTTCCCAGCGCATGCTGACCGTCACCCTGCGCGGACTGGAGCGGGACGGGCTGGTGATCCGCACCGTGGTGCCCACCACGCCGCCCCGGGTGGACTACCGGCTGACGCCCCTCGGCGAGTCTCTCACCGGGCCGATTTCCATCCTGAACGACTGGGCGCTCGCCCACCGCGCGGAGATCGCCGCGGCGCGGGCATCCTATGATGCGCGCCCGCCGGTCTGATACCAAAGATCCTTGAAAAGGACTCTTTGGTATTCCGGTACAGATTTTCCATGTCCTTGGGGCATATGGAAAATCTGCTGATCTTCAGGCGCCCGGTGCGGTCAGCACTTCGTGCGCCTGGTCTGATATCACAGGGCGTCGGCCCTGCCGGGCCCGGGGAGACAGGGAACATGGCCGAGATCATCAATCTGCGCCGCGCCCGCAAGGACCGCGCCCGCAGCGCGCGCGAAAAGACCGCCGAGGAAAACCGGGTCCGCTTCGGCCGCACCAAAGCCGAGAAGGAACAGGCGGCGCGCCTCGCCGAGCAGGACAGCCAGCGGCTGGAGGGCCACCGGCTCGACACCGCCGACGGCGAGGACCTGCCCCCGCCCGGACCGGACCGGCAGGACTGATCCCGGGGGACCCCGCAAAGGACTTCGGCATTCCGGCCAGAGGCCCTCGCAAAGGCCCCTTTGCCATTGCGAGGGCAGCGCTCTCATCCTGTTGCAGCCGATGAGAAGTCGGCAGCCCTTCGGACGCGCGGTGCGGTCAGCCCTTTGTACGCCGGGTGCCGATTTCTCATGCATCGGCAGCGGGCCCTGCCGCGTGTCAGCGCATCGGAGGATCCAGACTCTATGTCCCCGACCAGACGCCCGCGCTGCCGTCGGGCCGATCTCGCACGCCGCCGGCGACAGAGGCCCGCCGGCCTCCGGAACACGGGGCTCCGGCCGGCCCGCGCCCTGTCGGTGCCCGCAGCTCCCCTGCCCTGCTTTGCCCCGTCCCGGCTCCCGGTGCAGCGCGTCGCCGCCGCGGCCGCACCTTCCGGACGAGCGGAGATCCGGCGCGGACAACCGGTCGCAGGCAAATTTCGCCTCCGTCGGGCCCGCCCCTCTTGATCCGGAGCCCCGGATCGGAGAGAAGGCCAGCGTCCTTTACCGGCGGCCCGATGGTCCGGCCGGGATCCCCGGCCGGAGCGCGCCGTCTTCATCTGCCTCCGCCCGGTCTGCCTGCTCCGGCCACCGCCCGCGCCGGACCACGCCCGATCCCGCTGAGACAGCATCGGACAGGGCCCGGACGGGACGCGACAGACCAACTGGACCCAAGAGGCCAACTGGACCCGAGAGGCCCGAGGGACGACCGCCGGCCGCGCCGTGACAGGTCGTCCGGTCCGGACGTGACGGAGAAGCCGCACGGCCGGGTCAGCATGTTGGACACGGAACTCCGGTCACCGCGCCGCGCTGGACCAGCGGGTGCGGAGGCGGATGGTGTCTGGTGTGAATGAGGGCCGGCTCCCGGATGGGGCCGTGTCAGGAGGGACTGGAGAGGACTCGCGGCAGTCAGCGCTTGGCTGCGGCCGCGAAGCCGTAGGCGACCTTGTCGTAGGCTCCCTCGCCGATGCGCTCGACGCTGCGGCCCACGCTCTTCCCGCCGAGACGGGAATAGAAGCCGCAGGCCGGCTCGTTGGCGGCCAGCGCCCAGACGACGACAGAGCGCCGTCCTTCGCGCGTAAGCTCGCCCCGCACCGAGGAAAAGAGCTGTCGCCCGAAGCCGAGGCCTTGATATTCCGGCTTCAGGTAGAGTTCGTAGATCTCCCCGCGATAGGGGAGACTGCGCGCCCGGCTGGAGCCGAACGTCGCATAGCCGGTGATCGTGTCTCCGGCCTCCAGAACCAGCATGGACACCCGCCGTCTCAGGGCCCGGTCCCACCAGTCGGGGCCCCGGCGCGCAATCATGCGCTCCAGTTCCGCTCCCGGAAGGATGCCGCGATAGGCGAGGCGCCAGGCCTCGTCGTGAACTTCGGTGATTGCCGCCGCATCACGCGGCGCCGCCCGCCGTATGCCGATTGCGCCCGTCTTCATGTCAGACAGATTACGGCCTGTGACGGGCGATACAAGAGTTTTGTGCGCTGCAAAAGCTGCGGTTGGCCTGCGTTACACGCAGGTCACACGCGCCAGTCGCCGAGCACCGACTGGACCACGGCGAGCGCCGCCACGGCGGCGGTATCGGCCCGCAGGATGCGCGGGCCGAGGCCGATGGCGCGCACGAAGGGCTGGCGGGTCAGAAGTGCCCGTTCTTCCGGATCAAATCCGCCTTCCGGGCCGATCAGGAGGGCCAGCGGACCAGGTTTCAGGGCCGAGAGCGGCGGGATCGGGCCCGCCCCTTCGAGGTCCTCGTCGCAGAAGATCAGGGTCCGGCCGGGCTCGGCCGCCGCGAAGTCGGCGACGAGCGCGGCAAGGGGCCGCGGGGCGCGCACCGAGGGCACCGCCAGCACGCCGCACTGCTCGCACGCCTCCAGCACGTTCGCCTCCATCCGCTCCAGGTTCACCCGGCTCGCCTGGGTGCGGCGGGTGATGACCGGGGCGAGCACGCCGGCCCCCATCTCCACCGCCTTCTGGACCATGTAGTCGAGGCGGGCATGTTTCAGCGGCGCGAACAGATAGAGAAGATCCGGCAGCGGGGTCTGGACGCGGGCCTGCTCCCGGGCGACCAGCACCGCGTCGCGCCGGCCGGTCACCTCCAGCTCGGCGCGCCATTCGCCATCGCGCCCGTTGAACACCAGCACCCGGTCACCGGAGCCGAGGCGCAGCACCGAGAGCAGATAGTTCGCCTGGGCGCGGTCGGTCCCGATGCGGGCGGCGGGAGCGAGGGCGGCGCGCACGAACAGGCGCTGGGCGGTATGATCGAAGGAGGCAGCCATGGAGATCGCAGCGCAGACGGACGGGGGCGGCGGGAATCGGCGGGCGAGCCTAGCGCCCTTTGCCGGACGGGAAAAGCCGGCGCCCGTCCCTCTCCGGCGGCCGGTCCGTCCGGATCGCCCCGAGAATGCGATGCGGGAGCGCCGCCACGGCACCATCCGGGGCCGGCGGTGTGTCGGCCATGCGACGCCCGGAGACCGCCGGGATCTTTCCCCGTACTCTTCCCATTGCCGAACCGGGGCGGTTGCCCCCATATGTGGCGCGCAAAGAGGCAGCTGTGCCCTCCCGGGGAGCGGTTGCAAATGAGGGGCGGCCTCCGGGGCCGGCGCACGATCCGATGGATTCCTTGAAGACCGGCCGGGCCGGACACTCTCGCCTCGGGGCGATCCTGGGTCTGCTGGCGATCCTGGGCGTGTTTGCGGCTGCCGTGGTGGCCCTGGCCGAGCTCGCCTCGGAGGTGACCTTTGCCGAGGTGGAGGCCGCGGTGCGGGCGACGCCCGCCAGCGCCATTGCCCTCGGCGCCCTGTTCGTCACCGGCAGCTATCTGACGCTGACCCTCTATGACCGGCTGGCACTGGCCTTTCTGGGCAAGCACCTGCCCTATGTGCACGTCGCCTTCGCCAGTTTTTCCAGCTACGCCTTTTCCAACACCATCGGCTTTGCCCCGCTCACCGGCGGCTCCATCCGCTACCGGCTGTACACGGCCCTCGGCCTCGATGCGGTGTCGATTGCCTCGCTGGTGGGCATCATCACCCTCACCTTCTCCCTCGGCATCGTGCTGGCCTCGGGGCTGGTGCTGGTGATCGAGCCGGACATGGTGGCCCGCATGCTGCGCCTGCCGACCAGCAGCGCGCGCACCGTCGGCCTGCTGCTGATCGCGGCGATTGCCGTCTATCTGCTGTTCGCCCACCGCGCCCACAGCGGCTTCCGCATCCGTGGCCGGGTCATCCGGCTGCCGGGGCCCGGCATGTCGCTGGCCCAGATCGTGGTTGCGGTGGTGGAGCTGGTGTTCGCCTCGATCGCCTTCATGCTGCTGCTGCCGGAGGCTGTCCGGCCCGACTGGAGCGTCGTGGCGGGGGCCTTCGTGCTGGCCATGGGACTCGGCACCCTCAGCCATGTGCCTGGCGGCCTTGGCGTGTTCGAGGCGACCCTGGTCGCCTGCCTGCCGGGCGTGCCCGTGGACATCCTGCTCGGGCGGCTGGTGCTGTTCCGGCTGCTCTATTATGTGCTGCCGCTGATTATCGCGGCGGCCGCCCTCACGGTGCGCGAATGCACCGTCGGCAAGCGCACGGTGCTGGGCTGTCCGCCCGGCAAAGAGCCGCCAGCCGAATCCTCCCGCACCGGCCCGGTCTGATCGGTCCCTGCCTGAAAGAGCATGCGGCGGCGACCCGAATCGGGCGACGCGCCAGGCCGGAAAAGCCCGCGTGCAAAGGAAAAGGGCGGATGCTGATGCTCCGCCCTCCACTTTCCGGGGCCGCCTCCTCCGGCAGCCCGGGGGGCTCGCCTGGCCGGCGCACCGCCCGCAAGGAGAGCTATGTCAGCAGGAGCGCCAGATGCTGACCGCAGGGCGCTCCTGAAGGAAGCGGAGTTCTCATATCAGGCGCACGAAGTGCTGACCGCACCTTAGCGCCTGAAGAACAGCGGATTTCTCATATGCCCCAAGGGCATGAGAATTCCGCATCGGAATACCAAAGGATCCTCTTCAAGGACTTTTGGTATCATGTGCCCAAGGGACATGAAACTCCGCAAATGCCAAAGAGTCCTTTTCAAGGATCCTATTCAAGGACCTTCGGCATGACGCCCGTTATTTGCTCCGGGCGGAGAACCAGCGGTTCAGCGTCTCGCCGATCGAGGCGAACATCGAGC
>JBBSSF010000164.1:0-7455 GCA_038242345.1 Hyphomicrobiales bacterium | reverse complement strand
TTCCTGTAATGCGTATCGTGAAGCGGGTGTGATGGCAGACCGAAATTCCGAAATCCTCGGAGTCCGCCGTGCCGTCCGGGTTCTCGGGTTGGTTTCGACTGCCTGCGTCCTGGCCGCACCGTCCGTCGTTGTCCCGGCCTTCGCCCAGTCTCCGGCCAATTCCTCCGCCCCCGAGGCGGCAGCCGCCCCCGCCGATGCGGCCTCGACCAAGCGGGCGTCGCCCACGTTCTTCGGCCGGGCGATCGCCTGGTTCCGCGGCGACAAGGCCGATGGCGGCCTCAATGAGCCCGTCTACGAGGCGACCCCCTACCCCGTGAACCTGACGGTGGATGGCAAGGAGTCGTCCGTCGTCAAGGCGATGAAGTCGGCCTCGTCCCTGATCGAGCTGGAATCGACCCCGCCCTCGGGCGCTGCCGGTCTGGCGCGCCGGGCGCGGGCCGATCGCGACCGGCTGACGGCGACCCTCTTCAGCCTCGGCCGCTATGGCGGCTGTGTCACCATCACCATTGCCGGCCACGCCCTCGACACGCCGGACATCCTTGCCGTCATCGACGCGGCGCGCAAGAAGGGGCCTGTGCCCATCGACATCCTGGTCGAGCCCGGCCCGGAATTCACCTTCGGCAAGATCAGCCTGGTCGACGCCCGGACCGGCCGGCCGCTGACCGGCGTCGGCACGCCGGAGGATCTGGGCCTGGATCCGGGCGCCATCGCCCGGTCCGATCTGGTGGTGGCGGCCGAGCGCCGGATCATCACCCGCCTGCGCGACACCGGTCATCCCTTTGCCGCCGTTCCCGCCCGCGACGTGATCGCCGACCACCGCGCCCGCCAGCTCGACGTCACCTACCGGGTGTCGCCCGGGCCGGTTGCCAATTTCGGTCCCGTCACCATCGAGGGCACCAAGACCCTCGATCCCGAATTCGTGCGCGAGCGGCTGACCTTCCATGAGGGCGAGCGCTTCAGCCCGGAGCGCATCGCCCGCTTCCGCACCGACATGAGCCGGGTGGAGGTCATCCAGTCGGTGCAGGTGGTGGAGGCCGACCATCTGGACGCCAATGGCCAGCTGCCGGTCACCGTCGTGGTGCGCGAGCGCAAGACCCGCTATGTGGGCTTCGGCGCCCGCTATTCCACCACCGATGGCGCGGTGCTGAACGCCTACTGGGGCCACCGCAACCTGTTCGGCGGCGGCGAGACCCTGCGGCTGGACGCCGAAGGCACCTGGTTCGGCGATCCCGGCCCCAATGCCGTGCCGTCGGACAACAATTTCGGCTACAATCTGTCGGCGAAGTTCATGAAGCCGGGCATTTTCACGCCCGCCGACGATCTCATCGCCGAGGCCGCCGTGCTGCGCGACCGGACGGACGCCTACATCACCCAGGGCGTCACCTCCCTGGTGGGCGTGCGCCACCGCTTCAGCGAGCGCCTGACCAGCCAGCTCTCCATCGACTACGAGAATGCCGACACGACCGACTTCTCCGGCACCTCGCAGCAGGTGGTGGTCGGCTTCCCGCTCTGGACTGTCTGGGATTCCACCGACAATCCGCTGGACGCGACGAAGGGCTTCAAGGCCGACGTGACCGTGGAGCCCTTTGCCCAGCTCGGCGACGAGGGCGCCGGGCCGGCCATGGTGACGGGCACCTTCTCGGCCTATCACGCCTTCGATCCGCGCAGCCGCTATGTGCTGGCCGGCCGCGTGTCGGCGGGCGTCATCATGGGCGCCGATCTCTCCGATGTTCCGCCCCAGCGCCGCTTCTATGCCGGCGGCGGCGGCTCGGTGCGCGGCTATGGCTATCAGGAGGCGAGCCCGCGGGATGCCGACGGCACCATCGTCGGCGGCACCAGCCTGCTGGAAGCCTCCGTCGAGATGCGCATCAAGCTCACCGACACCATCGGCGTGGTGCCCTTTTTCGATGCCGGCGCCGCCTTTGCGGATTCGACGCCGGACGTCTTTTCACCGGACATGAAATATTCCGCCGGCCTTGGCCTGCGCTACTACACGGCCGTTGGGCCCGTCCGCGCCGATGTGGGCATCCCGCTGAACCCCAGCGACGATGATTCCAAGTTCGGCTTGTATCTCAGTCTTGGACAGGCGTTCTGAAGCCCATGCGCATCCTCCGCGGTCTCCTCCTCGGTGTCGGCGCTCTCGTCGGCCTGGTTCTCGTGGCCATCGTGGCCGTGCTCGTGCTCGTCCAGACGGAGTTCGGGCGCGCCCGGCTGGTGGCGCTGGTGGAGGGGATCTCCGCCGGGGCCGGCGCGCCGGTCACCATCGAGGGGCTGGAGCCGGGGCTGCCGGTGCATCTGGGCTTCCAGCGCCTGACCGTCGCCGATCCGGACGGGGTGTGGCTGGCAGTCGGCACCGTCCGGATCGACTGGAGCCCCCTTGCCCTCCTGTCCGGCACCGCCCGGGTGAACGAGGTCAGCGCCGAGCAGGTGTCCGTGCTGCGCCGGCCGGCCTATCCGCCGTCGCCGGACACCACGACCGAAAGCAGCGGCCTGCCGGAAATCCCTGTCCGGGTCGCCCTCGACAAGCTGGAGATCGCCGAGATTTCCCTGGCCGAGCCGGTGCTGGGCGAGGCCGCGCGGCTTTCGGTGGCGGCCTCCGCCCGCGTTGGCGATCCGGCCACCGACGGACTTTCCGCCTCCTTCGATGTCACCCGGCTGGATGGCGCCCGGGCGCAGGCGCGCGGCTCCGTGCGCTTCGTGCCGGAGACCCAGCAGCTCGATGCCGATCTCTCCCTTGAAGAAGAAGCCGGCGGCCTGATCGCCCGGGCGGCCAATGTCGTCGGCCTGCCGGCGCTCTCGCTCGCCCTCAAGGGGTCCGGCACCCTTGCCGACTGGACCGGCACCCTGGCGCTGGAAGCCGGCGACCAGGCGCATGCCTCCGGCGAGGCCCGCCTGACCGATGCCGGTGGCGTGCGCGGCTTCGACGCCACCCTGTCCGCCGATATCTCGAAGCTGCTGCCGGCCGCCTTCGCGCCGCTGGCCGCCGGCGAGGCGAGCCTCGATATCGCCGGGTCGCTGTCGCCCGATGGCCTGCTGATCCTCAACCGGGCGAACCTCGTCTCGGCCGCCGCCAGCACGGCGGTGCGCGGCTCCGTCCACACCCGGGAGCAGACCCTTTCCCTCGATCTCGACGCGACCATGGGCAAGCCCGCCGCCTATGCGGCGCTGTCGCCGGTCACCGCGCTCTGGGATTCCATTCTCCTGAAGGGCCATGTCGAGGGCAGCTACACCGCGCCCGTCGCCGATCTCACCCTGACCGCGGCCCGGGTCGCCGTCGATGGCACCCGGGTGGCCGACCTCACCGCCGTGGTCGCGACGCGGCCGTCGGAGGCCGCGGGGCTGGCGCTCAGCGCCACGGTGACGGCCGGCGGCATCGCCCCGGCGGACGCCCGCCTCGGCACCGTCATCGGCCAGACCGCCCGCATCGCCGTCACCGGCAGCCGGCCCGAGGGCGGCGACCCGGCGGTGAGCGATGTCCGCATCGAGCTGACGCCGCTGGACGCCCGCTTCACCGGCACCGCCTCGGCCCAGAGCGTTGCCGGCAAGCTGGCCGTCTCCCGTCTCGATCTGGCGGCGATCGCGCCCTTTGCCGGCCGGCCGCTCCAGGGCGTCGTCCTGCTCGATACCGATCTCGACCTGAAGCCGGATCTTTCCGCGCTCTCGGCCACCTTCTCCGGCAAGGTGCTGAAGCTCGCCACCGGCATTCCCGAGGCTGACGCTCTCGTCGGCCCCGAGCTGACGCTGTCCGGTGGCGTGACCCGGGCGGCCGATGGCGGCTTTGCCCTCGACCGGGTGAAGATCGCCGGCGCGGCCGTGACGCTGACCGCTGACGGCAAGGTCGATCCGAAGTCCGCCGACCTGACCGCCGATCTGGCGCTGTCCGATCTCGCCCGGCTCAACCCCAATGCCTCCGGCGCGGCCGGGGCGCGGGTGGCGCTGTCGGGATCGCTGGAAAAGCTCGACGCCAGGGTGCGGGCGAGCGTGCCGCGCGCCGCCCTCATGGGCCGTGGCGTGCGCGATCTCGTCGTGGATATCACCGCCACCGATGTCACCGGCCCGGTCGGGGCCACGCTGTCGCTCACCGGCACCATCGCCGACCGTCCGGCCCGCGGCGCCGCCCGGCTGACGACGCTGGCCGATGGCAGCCGCCGGATCGACGGGCTCGACCTCGTGCTCGGCTCGGCGACGGTGAAGGGCGCCCTGACGGTGCCGGTGGCCGGCCTGCCCGCCGGCGACATCCGGGTGGTGGCGGCCAATATCGGCGATCTCACCGCGCTCGCCTTCCTCGAATCCCGCGGCGCCGTCGATGTCAGCCTGTCCATGGCCGGCCAGCGCGCGAGCGCCAAGGGCAGCGTCCGCGATCTCTCGATCGCCGGCATCACCCTGGGCCGGGCCGATCTGGACCTGACCGCCAATGACCCGCTGGGGGCGCTCACCCTTGCCGGCACCGCCGCCGTGGACCGGCTGGTCGCCTCGGGCCAGACCGTGGAGCGCGCCCGCCTGACCGCCCGGGCGGCGGGCGGGGCCACCCCGGCCACCGATTTCACCCTTGACGCCCGCGCCCTCAATCTCGATCTGGCCGCGGCCGGCCGGCTCTCCGGCCTGCCGGCGACGCCCACGGGGGCGCTCTCGTCCTTCTCGGCGCGCAATTCCGCCACCAGCGTGCGCCTCGCCCAGCCGGCGACCATCAAGGTGGTGAACGGCACCGCCACCATCGACCGGCTGGCGCTCGCCTCGGGCTCCGGCACGCTGGCGGTGTCCGGCAGCGCGGGGCAGCGCATCGACCTGGCGGTCGACGCCCGCGCCTTCCCGCTCTCGGTCGTGCGCCTGTTCGCCCCCGATCTCGATCTCTCGGGCACCCTGGCCGGCTCGATCCGGGCCGCCGGCGATCCCGCCCGGCCGACCGGGCAGTTCGATCTCCAGGTGCAGCGCCTGTCCATGCCGGACATGAGCGCCAATGGCGTCGGCCCCTTCGACATCCGCTCCCGGGGCAGCCTTGGCGATGGCCGGGTGACGCTCAACACCACCATTTCCGGTCCGCAGCTGCGCAATGTCACCCTGTCCGGGTCGGCGCCGCTGTCGGCCACCGGCAATCTGGACCTCGCCATCCGCGGCCAGACCGACCTGTCGCTGGCCAATACCGTGCTCGCCACCTCGGGCGCGCGGATCAGTGGTCCGGTCACGCTGGATGCCCGCATCGTCGGACCGGTCACCCGGCCGGGGGTGCAGGGCTCGGTGCGGGTCAGCGGCGGCAAATTCGATGATCCGGTGAACGGCGTCTCGCTCTCGGCCATCGCGCTCACCCTCACCGGCACGCCCCAGGGCATCACCATCTCGGCGCTGTCCGCCCGCACCCCCAATGGCGGCACCCTGTCCGGCCGCGGCACCATCTCCCTCGACATGGCGGCGGGCATGCCCGCCAACATCCAGATGACCTTCAACAATGCCGGCCTCGTCTTCACCGAGGTGGTGGACTTCGCCACCGACGGCACCCTTGCGGTCACCGGTCCGCTGATGACCCGTCCGAAGATCGTCGGCCGCTTCGATGTCCGCCGGCTGGATGTCACCATCCCCGAAGGCGGCGGCAGCGCCGGCAAGGCCATCGACGTGCGCCATGTCAATCTCGGCACGGGCGCCTGCTGCGACGAGATCCGCGCGCGTCAGACTGCAGCCGACAAGGCCGCCGCCCGGCATGGCCGCAGCGGCAGCGCGCCCTTCCTCGCCGAGCTGGACCTCGTCATCAACGCGCCGGCCCGGGTGTTCGTGCGCGGCATGGGCATGGATGCCGAACTCGGCGGCCGGCTCGTCATCACCGGCACCTCCACCGCCCCGGTCATCCGCGGCGGCTTCGACATGCGCCGCGGCCGCTTCGACATCATCGGCCGTCGCCTGACCTTCACCCGCGGCCGCGTCACCTTCCCCGGCGACACCGATCCGGAGCTGGATTTCGAGGCGACCACGACGTCCAACGGCGTCACCGCCGTCATCCTCGTCACCGGCCGGGCCTCGGAGCCCAAGCTGGCGCTGACCTCGGTGCCAACGCTGCCCCAGGATGAAATCCTGTCGCGCATCCTGTTCGGCACCTCGCCCGGCAACCTCTCGACCGGTCAGGCCATCGCGCTCGCCCAGACCGTGGCCCAGTTCGCCGGCGGTGGCCGCGGCGTCGGCGGCGTGCGCCGGGCCCTCGGCCTCGATGATCTCGATGTGGGCGTCGACAGCCAGGGCAAGGCCCGGGTGGGCGTCGGCAAGCGCATCAACGACAACATCTCCGTCGGCGTGCAGCAGGGCGCGGGGGCCGCCTCCAGCCGGGTGACCGTCGACATCGATGTCGGCCGCAACGTCAAGGTGCGCGGCGGCGTCGGCGCGACCGGAGATTCCGATCTCGGCATGGCGACCGAATGGAACTACTGAGTCATGCCAAGCGCACGCCAGGGCTGACCGCACCCGGGCGCTAGAAGGGCAGCAGATTTTCCATATGCCCCAAGGACATGGAAAATCTGCAGCGGGATACCAAAGAGCCCTTTTCAAGGATCTTTGGTATCAATCGCCCGCCGGCCTGCGCCCCGGCCCCGGTTGAAAGCCGGGGTCTGGGCTCCTATGTTCGATTTAAATCGAACAGAAGGAAGCCGTCCATGGTGGCGATCTCGGTGCTGGATCTGGCCTTCATTCCGGAAGGATCGACGCCGGCCGACGCGCTCCACAATTCGGCGGCGCTGGCGCGTCATGTGGAGGCCCTCGGCTATCGCCGTTTCTGGCTGGCCGAGCACCACAACATGGTGGGCATCGCCTCGGCCGCGACGTCGGTGGTGATCGGCCATGTCGCGGCGGCGACCTCCACCATCCGCGTCGGTGCCGGCGGCATCATGCTGCCGAACCATTCGCCGCTGGTGATCGCCGAGCAGTTCGGCACGCTCGAATCCCTGTTCCCCGGCCGCATCGACCTCGGCCTTGGCCGGGCGCCGGGGACCGACCAGCGCACCCTGCGGGCGCTGCGCCGCGGGCCCGAGGCTGCCGACCAGTTTCCCCAGGACGTGCTTGAGCTTCAGGCCTTCTTCGCACCGGAAAGGCCGGGGCAGGTGATCCGTGCCGTGCCCGGGGCAGGGCTGAACGTGCCGATCTGGATCCTCGGCTCCAGCCTGTTCGGTGCCCGGCTGGCGGCGATGCTGGGGCTTCCCTATGCCTTCGCCTCCCATTTCGCGCCCGATGCCCTGCTGCCGGCCCTGAAGCACTATCGGGAGGAGTTCCGCGCCGAGGCCGGCGATCTGGCGCGCCCCCATGCCATGGTCGGCATCTCGGCCTTCGTCGCCGATACCGAGACCGAGGCGCGGCGGCTGTTCACCTCGTCCCAGCAGCAGTGCACCAACCTCATCCGCGGCCGCCCGGGCCGGCTTCAGCCGCCGATCGACGACATCGACACCTACTGGACCGCGGCCGAGAAGGCCCATGTGGAACGCA
>JBBSSF010000163.1:0-7465 GCA_038242345.1 Hyphomicrobiales bacterium | reverse complement strand
CAGCGACGGGATCGACCAGTTCAACGCGGTGATGGGCGCGATGCGCAACGCGCCCGATCTTGTCGAACTCGGCAAGGACGGACTTGGGCAGGATCGCTTCACCACCCGCGAGATGAGCGAGACCGAACAGCGCTTACACCGCGCGGCCGAACTGATGGCCGAACGGGAACGCCATGAGGTCAACGACAGGGATCGTGAGGTGGCGCTGGCGCGTGCGGAAACGCGCGGCCTTGTCTTGTCCGGCGAGCAGGCCGAGGCGCTGGCGCATGTCACGGACGGGCGCGGCCTGGGTGTCGTCGTCGGCTATGCCGGGACGGGAACGAGCGCGATGCTGGGGGTGGCGCGCGAGGCTTGGGAGGCGGCGGGCTACGCGGTCCGGGGCGTGGCGCTGTCCGGCATCGCCGCGGAAAATCTCGAAGGCGGATCGGGCATAACGTCCCGTACCATCGCCAGCATGGAACATGGTTGGGCGCAGGGCCGCGATGTGCTGGCCGCGCGCGATGTGCTTGTCATCGACGAGGCGGGCATGGTCGGCACGCGGCAGTTGGAGCGCGTGCTATCCCATGCCGCCGAGGCCGGGGCCAAGGTGGTGCTGGTCGGCGATCCGCAGCAGTTGCAGTCCATCGAGGCGGGCGCGGCGTTCCGTTCGATCCACGAGCGCCATGGCGGGGCGGAGATCGGCGAGGTGCGCCGCCAGCGCGAGGACTGGCAGCGCGACGCCACCCGTGACCTGGCGACCAGCCGAACCGGCGATGCGATCCACGCCTACGACAAGCATGGTATGGTCCATGAGGCCGAGTCACGCGAGCAGGCGCGCGACGATCTGATCGGCCGCTGGGACCGCGACCGGCAGGAATCGCCCGACAAGAGCCGCATCATCCTCACCCACACCAACGACGACGTGCGCGCGCTCAATGAGGCCGCCCGCCAGAAAATGCGTGATGCAGGTGAACTTGGCGCGGATGTGCATGTCGCCGCCGAACGCGGTGTGAGGACCTTCGCGCCCGGCGATCGCGTCATGTTCCTGCAAAACGAGCGCGGCCTTGGCGTGAAGAACGGCACGCTCGGCACCGTCGAGCAGGTCGGCGCCCAGAGCATGACCGTCCGCACCGACGACGGGCGCAATGTCGCGTTCGACCTGAAGGACTACAACAAGATCGACCACGGCTATGCCGCCACGATCCACAAGGCGCAGGGCATGACCGTAGACCGCGCCCATGTGTTGGCGACGCCGGGCATGGACGCGCATGGCAGCTACGTCGCCCTGTCGCGGCACCGCGACGGCATGGACCTGCATTACGGCCATGACGACTTCGCCAATCGGGACCGGCTTGTCGGCGCAATGTCGCGCGACCGCGCCAAGGACATGGCGAGCGACTATGAACCCGCCCGCGACTACGCCGCGCGGCGCGGCATCACCTTCCGCGAGCGGGTGGAACGGGTTGTCGAGATCGTCCGCCAGGTTCCCGAAAAGGCGCGCGGTATCTTCGACGGCCTGCGCCTGCCCGCCGAGGGTGGACAGATGCCGGAAAGGAAAGTGGAGGAAGACCCGGAGGCGGCGTTGCGCCGCGCCCGTGGCCGGGCGCTCGTCCGCCATGCCCGCGCCGTCGATGCGATTTTCGCGGCGCAGGACCAGGGCGGCAGGGCCGGCCCCGATCAGATCAGGGAATTGCAGGAGGCGCGCCAGCGGTTCGAGGAGGTGCGCCCCTACGGCTCGCACGACGCCGAAGCGGCCTACAAGAAGAGCCCGGAGCTTGCGGCGGAGGCGGCGTCCGGAGACGCCCGGCGCGCGATCCGCGCCCTGCAACTGGAAACCGAGTTGCGCACCGATCCCCGCCTGCGAGCAGACCGTTTCGTGGAACGCTGGCAAAATCTCCACAGGGCCAGCGACGAACGGTATGCGGCGGGCGACTATGCCGGTCACAGGGCCGCGCGGGCGGAGATGGGGAACATGGCCCACAGCCTCGAACGCGACCCGCAGATGGAATCCCTTCTGGCGGGCCGCAAGCGGGAACTCGGCATCTCATTCGATTCGGGGATGGGCGTCGGCCGCGACCTCACCCTCACGTTCGGGCTCGGTCGAGGCCGGGGTCTCGGGCTATAGAACCATCCTATTTACCGCCGTCTGCACGCCACACTACTACGAGGCCCAAATATCTGTTGAACAACGACAAATCGTTGCTCTGTCTGGTCTCCGCAATCGTCAGGGACAGCCAGCAGGAGGCAGCGCAGCCATGCTTGCATCAGACCGTATCGTCCGTCTCAAAACCGTTCTCGCCCGGACCGGCCTGTCCCGGTCCACCATCTACCGTAAGATCGCCGAGGGCACGTTCCCGGCCCAGATCAGGATCAGCGTCAACGGCGCGGGCTGGAGGGAATCCGACATCAACCGCTGGATCGCCAATCCCGTGGCGTGGCGACCGGGAAGCGGGCGCGACCTCGATGGCGTCTGATCGCGCGTTGTCCCGCTCCCGGCGCGTCAGGCCGCCCACGGCGTCGGAGCAGCTTGAGGAACTGCTGGGCTATCCGTGGCCGTTCCCCGGCAGGCCACCCAGACATGACCTGTCCACATGGACCGTCACCGACGACTGGCCCCATCCCGTTCCGGTCACGCAGGCCGAGATCGAGGTGTTCGAGCAATGGTTCGGAGACCTGTTCGATGAACTGTTCGGCTCCGAGGGCTGACACCTCGGGGATTTGAAATCGGCGTTGAAATCCGCCCTTCAATAGATTATATGTAGTCACATATGGCTACATATGGAGGGCGATATGCTGACCATCAACCTTAGAGACGCCAAGGCTGGATTTTCCAGCCTTGTTGATGAAGCCATCAAAGGAGAAATCGTGACCATTACCCGTCATGGCAAGCCCGTTGCGGCCCTGGTTTCGGTCGAGGCGGCGGAGATCGCGCGCAAGGCTCTGACGCGAAAAAGGGCGGGCCTTGTCAGCTATCTCAGGACGTTCCCAGGCGGAGAGTTCACGCGCAACCGCAAGCCATCGCGAGATGTCGAGCTTTGAGCGGCTTTCTTCTCGACACCAACGTCATTTCCATGCTGGCACCGTCGAAGTCGGAAGCATCCGCTGACTTCCTCGACTGGCTGGACCGCATGGACGCCGATGGACGGCTATTTCTGTCGGTCGTCTCTATCCATGAGATCGAGAAGGGGATCGCGCTCCTCGACCATAAGGGGGCAACGGCGAAGGCCGCGAGCCTGAAAGCATGGCTCAGTGGCCTTGTCTCCACATACGATGACAAGATTATTGGCTTCGACGCGCAGGCTGCCGCGATCGGTGGGCGATTGGAAGCGAAGGCGCTCGCCGCCGGTCATGATCCCGGCATGGCCGATGCCGTGATCGCCGGCATCGCTGCGGCGCATGAACTCGCCGTTGTCACCCGCAACACGAAGCATTTCCTGCCGTTCGGTGTCGCCGTGTTGTCGCCTGACGAGGCTGCTGCCCAAGGAGGCCCGGCATGAGCGCTTCCTCTTCCGCAATTCCACTACGCGCCGCCCTTTACCTGCGCGTCTCGACGGCGCGGCAGGCTGAGCATGATGTCTCCATCCCTGACCAGAAGCGGCAGGGCGAAGCCTATTGCGCCTCGCGCGGCTATCAGCTTGTCGAGACCTACGTGGAGCCGGGCGCTTCGGCGACCAACGACCGCCGCCCCGAGTTCCAGCGCATGATCGAAGCGGGTACGTCAAAGCCCGCGCCCTTTGACGTGGTGGTTGTCCATTCGTTCAGCCGATTCTTCCGAGACCATTTCGAGTTGGAGTTCTACGTCCGCAAGCTGGCGAAGAACGGCGTCAAGCTGGTCTCGATCACGCAGGAAATGGGCGACGACCCCATGCACGTCATGATGCGGCAGATCATGGCGCTGTTCGACGAGTATCAGTCCAAGGAAAACGCCAAGCACGTCATCCGCGCCTTGAAGGAAAATGCGCGGCAAGGCTTCTGGAACGGCTCGCTCCCTCCTATCGGCTATCGCGTCGTCGCGGCCGAGCAGCGTGGGGCCAAGACCAAGAAGAAGCTGGAAATCGACCCGCTCCACGCCGACACGGTGCGACTGATCTATCGGCTCGCATTGGAAGGCGATGGCACGACCGGCCAGATGGGCGTCAAGAATATCGTCTCCTATCTCAACAGCCGCCGCATCTTCACCCGCGACGGCGGGCGCTGGGGCATCGGCCAGGTTCACCGCATCCTGACGCGCCGCACCTATATGGGCGAGCACGAGTTCAACAAGCGCAGCAAGACCAAGGAATTGAAGCCGATCAGTGAGATCGTGGTGGTAGAGGTTCCGCCGATCATCGACCGCGAGACGTTCGACACCGTGCAGGCATTGCTCAAGGCCCGCAACCCCAAGGTCATGCCATCCGCCGTCATCAGTGGCCCGACCATGCTGACCGGCCTGATCCATTGCGCCAAGTGCGGCGGAGCCATGACTATCCGCACCGGCAAGGGCGGGCGCTACCGCTATTACGCCTGTTCGATGAAGGCGCGACAGGGACCGACCGCCTGCACCGGCATGGCGGTGCCGATGGAGAAGCTGGACGATCTTGTCGCCAGCCACCTCGAAGACCAGCTTCTCCAGCCCGAGCGGCTGGAAACCATCCTCGCCAGCGTTCTCGACCGGCGGCAGGAGCAATCCGAGCGCCGCCGCGAGCATATCTCGGAACTGAACAAGCGCGCCGCCGAATCGGAACTGCGTCTCAAGCGCCTCTACGACGCCATCGAGACAGGCGTGGCCGACATCGACGATCCCGCCCTCAAGGATCGCATCGACGGCCTCAAGGCCGTCAGGGACCAAGCCAAGGCCGACGCCGAGCGCGCCCAAGCCATGCTCGACAACTCCGGCGCAAAGGCCATTACCCCGCAGATGGTCCGCACCTTCGCCCAGAGCGCCCGCCAGCGCATCCGCCTCGAAGGCGGCGGCTACCGCCGCGACCATCTTCGCGCGCTCGCCCAGCGCGTCGAGGTTGCGGACGGAGAGGTTCGGATCATGGGATCGAAGACCCGGCTGCTTCAGGCGCTGACCGGAAAAAGCAGCGTAAACTCAGTGCCCACTCAGGGACTGAAGTGGCGGAGAGGGAGGGATTCGAACCCCCGATACGGTTGCCCGTATGCCGCATTTCGAGTGCGGTGCATTCAACCGCTCTGCCACCTCTCCGGGCCCGGCGATTCCCGTTTGGAACAGGAGCGGCGCCGGACGGGCTGCTTCCTACACATCACACCGCCCGAGGGCAACCCCCTTCTGACGCTCCCATGACGCTTTTCTCGTGTCGTCCGCCCGGCCGGCAATCTCCAGACACCGTTCGGACGCCCCGCGCCGGAGGGCCGCGCGGGCCAGGGGCGGGGAGGGCGGCTTGTGCGGATGCCGGGCCGTCGGGCCAAAGATGCCGACGGCCCGGCGGTGAGTGGGGGAACCAGGTGATGGCAAGGGTCCTTGAAGAGAATCCCTTGGTATTCAAATGCGAATTTCTCATGCCATCGGAGCATATGAGAAGTCCGCGGCTCTTCAGGCGCGTGGGTGCGGTCGGCACGTCGTGTGCCGGGTCTGAGTGGCAGGGCGGCGGTGGATGCCGGCGGCGGGGAGGGACGGGGTCGTGGACACCGGGCGCTTCCGGGCCGGCCGCGCCTGCGAAAAAAGCCATGTGGTCACGCAGGTGGTCCCGCAGGCGCTGGCGCGTCCGCGCCCGAAACCCGCGTTGCTTTCCGGCCGTCCCGCGCCTAGAGAAAACGTCCGGCGCCTCCGGATCTCCCGTCCGGCAGCGCCCCCGTTTTCTCGCGTGCGCCCGCACGATCGCCGAGCCGTCAAGGATCCCTGTGCCATGACCCGAATCGACCGCCGTTTCGAGAAGCTCCGTGCCGAGGGCCGGCCGGGTCTCGTCACCTTCGTCACCGCCGGCGATCCGGATCTGGAAACCGCCAGCCAGATCCTTGCCGCGCTGCCGGCCGCCGGCGCCGACATCATCGAGCTCGGCATGCCCTTCTCCGATCCCATGGCCGATGGCCCGGCGATCCAGATGGCCTCCCAGCGCGCCCTCCATGCCGGCCAGACCATGGTGAAGACGCTCGCCATGGTCCGCCGCTTCCGCGAAACCGACACCGAGACGCCCCTCGTGCTGATGGGCTACTACAACCCCGTCTATTCCTATGGCCGCGAGCGCTTCCTCGATGATGCCCGCGCCGCCGGCGCCGATGGCCTCATCATCGTCGATCTGCCGCCCGAGGCCGATGACGAACTGTGCCTGCCGGCCCGCGACCGCGACCTGAACTTCATCCGTCTCGCCGCCCCGACCACCGACGACAAGCGTCTGCCGACCGTCCTCGCCAATACCTCGGGCTTCGTCTACTACGTCTCGATCCTCGGCGTGACCGGCTCCAAGATCCCCGACATCGCCGAGGTCTCGGCGGCCGTCGCCCGCATCAAGCGCCACACCGAGCTGCCGGTTGCCGTCGGCTTCGGCGTGAAGACCGCCGAGCAGGCGAGCGCCATCGGCAAGGCCGCGGACGCCGTGGTCGCCGGCTCGGCCATCGTCTCGGCCATCCAGGCGAGCCTCATCGACGGCAAGGCGACGCCCCTCACCGTGCCGGCCGTCACCCGTGTGGTCGCGGCGCTCTCGGGCGGGGTGAAGCGGGCGCGGGCCGCCTGATCCGGCGCCGCCCGGTCCCCGCCCCCCGAACGTCCGCGGAGTTTCCCATGCGCGTCCTGATGCTCGCCTTCCCCCGCATGACACAGCTCGATCTCACCGGGCCGTTCGAGGTGTTCTCGCGCTTTCCCGAGGTCACCGTCGACATCGCCTGGAAGACGACCAGGCCGGTGGAGGATGCCAACGGGCTGAAGATCGTCCCGAGCGTGAAGCTGAAGAAGGCCGCCCAGGCCGACATCCTGTTCGTGCCCGGCGGTCCCGGCCAGATGGCGCTGATGCAGGATGACGAGGTGCTGGACTTCCTGCGCAGGCAGGCGGCCGGGGCGAAATATGTGACCTCGGTGTGCACCGGCTCGCTGGTGCTGGCGGCGGCCGGCCTGCTGTCGGGCTATCGCGCCACCTGCCACTGGCTGTCGCTCGCCGATCTCGGCCTGTTCGGCGCCGGGCCGGTGGCCGAGCGGGTGGTGATCGACCGCAACCGGGTGACCGGCGCCGGGGTGACCTCGGGGCTCGATTTCGCCCTCGCCCTGATGGCGGAGGTGTTCGGCGCCGAGCGGGCGCGCCGGGTGGCGCTCGCCATGGAGTATGATCCGCAGCCGCCCTTTGCCGGCGGCTCGCCGGCCTCGGCCCTGCCGGAGGATCTGGAGGCGGTGAAATCCTTCACCGCCCGCTTCCAGGAGGAGCGCCGCCGGGTGGCGCTGGCGGCGGCCGCCACCATGAAGACGCCGGCCTGACCGGCGGCGCATTTTGCGCTGCCGCAATTCCGGCCCTTTCGCACGGCTTTCCTGTCCGGGAAAAGCGGGCAGGGGCCGGGT
>JBBSSF010000162.1:0-7470 GCA_038242345.1 Hyphomicrobiales bacterium | reverse complement strand
CAGGCCGGCGGCGGCGGCCAGCGCGCGGAAGGGCGCGGAGCTTTCGATCAGGGTCTCCCACGGGCCGCAGGCGACGATCCGGCCCTGATCCAGAAGCACGATGCGGTCGCAGCCGCGCAGCGTGCTCAGGCGGTGGGCGACCAGCAGCATGGTCTTGTCCCCCGGCAGCCCGGCGATGGCCTTCATCACCGCTTCCTCGGTGAGGCTGTCGAGGGCACTGGTCGCCTCGTCGAAGACGAGCAGGTCCGCATCGGCATAGAGGGCGCGGGCGATGCCGACCCGCTGCCGCTGCCCGCCCGACAGCCGCACGCCGCGCTCGCCGACCGGGGTGTGGTATCCGTCCGGCAGGGCCGAGATGACGGGATCGAGTTGGACGGCAACGGCGCAGCGGATCGCCCGGTCGCGGTCGATCTGCTCCGGGTCCTGTCCGAAGGCGATATTTTCCAGCACCGAACCGTTGGTCAGGAAGATGTCCTGGGGGACATAGCTGACCGAGCGCTGCCACAGCGCCACGCTCCCGTCGGTGACCGGGGTGCCATCGACGCTGAGGCTGCCGGCCTGGGGCCGCAGGAGGCCGAGCACGATGTCGGCCAGCGTCGTCTTGCCGGCCCCCGAGGCGCCGACGAGGCCGATGCGTTCTCCCCGCCGGATGGTCAGGGAAATGGCGTGGAGGCCGCCGCCGCGGCCGCCGGCATAGGAAAAGCCGATCCCGTCGAGGGTCAGCGCGTGCCGGAGGCGCAGGCGTCCGACTTCCGCGGGCGGCGGCGGGGGCAGGTCCCGGGCGCGCGCGATCTCGATGGCGACCCGGCGGACGACCTCGCTGCCATAGCGCAGCTGGGACAGGTTGCCATAGATCGTGCCCAGTGCCGGCATCACCCGCATGCCGGCGAAGGCGAACAGGCCCAGCAGCGGCAGCGCGCGCATCAGCCCCTCCTGTCCGTCGCCGGCCAGCACCAGCACCAGGCAGAGGACGACGATGATGCAGAAGCCCAGCGACTGCACCACCACCCGCGGCAGCTCGGCGATCACGCTGGCGCTGACGAAGGCCGTGCTGATGCGGCGGGCGGTGGCGCGTTCCAGCCGGGTGAAGGTCTCCTCGCAGCTGGCGAGCTTGACCGCCTTGATGCCCCCGAAGGCTTCCACCACCAGCCGGCTGCGATCGGCCGATGCCGCGATGCGGGTGCGGGCGTGGCGGCTGGTGGCGCGCCGGCTCGCCCAGTAGGTGAGCCCGTAGATGCTGCCGAGGGCGCCCATGCTGACAAGCGACACCAGCGGATCGAGCCAGAGCAGGAAGCCCAGAATGGCCGTCACGGTGCAGAGCGCGGCCGTCGCCCGGCAGGCGGGCAGCAGGAATTTCTCGATCACCTGGGCCGATTCCGACAGGACCAGATTGGACAGCTCGCCGGAATGCCGGTCGAGAAAATAGGCATAGGGCTGGCGCAGCTGGGCCTCGAACACCCGGCTGCCGGTGGCAAGGCCCGCATCCGTCGCGAACCGGTACATGAGATGGGTCTGGGCCATGCTTGCCAGACCCGAGGCGATGATGGCGCCGATCGCCAGCCCGCCGAGGGCCTTCAGCACCGGCAGCCCGCTCGCCCCCAGAAGCTGGCCGAGGAGGCCCGTTGGCGGCGGATGGCCGGGCGTCAGCGCGCTGGTGAGAAAGGGCACCACCGACGCGACCATGGCCATTTCGAGCAGGGCGCTGCCGCCCGTCAGGATCAGCAGCCAGACTAGCCGGCGGCGATCGCGGGCACCCAGAACGCTGAGGGCAGTTCGGAACACTCCCATTCGGCCCCCGGGATCGGACATGTCCGTCTGGTTCTGAGGATCGGTTGCGGGGCGCAACAGAAGGGCGAATTTTTCCCGTGTCTCACATCGCCCGGAGCCGCGCCAGCGGCGTTTCCGGCGCTCCGTGCGACAAAGCCGCCATTCCCGGAACCGACCATCGTCCCGTGCGGAATTTCCCGGCGCAGGCGCCGCAAAAGCGATTGACCGCCCTCCGGCATTTAGTTATGGTTCATAACAATAATGATGGCTGCGCACGAGGCGGCCCGGGAGGAAAGGCGGAGACGGCTATGGCACCAGCACTTGGGGCACCGGCTGAGGTTCAGGATGTTGCGGCGGAGCCCATTGGCGCCGGCCTGCCGGCCTCGCTGAAGGCGACGCGGGAAGGCCAGGTTGCCTTTCTGGCTCTTGATCGCGCGGCCAAGCGCAATGCGCTCGACGACAGCACGCTGTTCGGTCTGGAAGCCTTCTTCCGGACCATTCCCGACGACATCAAGGTGGTGATCCTCTCCGGCAACGGCGATCATTTCTCCGCCGGTCTCGATCTGGGCGAGCTGACCGAGCGCACGGTGGCCGAGGGCATCGTGCATTCCCGTTCCTGGCACCGGGCGATGGAGGCCATCGAGTTCGGTCCGGTCCCGGTCATCAGCGTGCTGCATGGTGCGGTGGTCGGCGGCGGGCTGGAGCTGGCATCGGCCACCCATATCCGGGTTGCCGAGGAGAGCACCTATTTCGCCCTGCCCGAGGGCCAGCGCGGCATCTATGTCGGCGGCGGTGCCTCGGTGCGCGTGCCGCGGCTGGTCGGCATGCAGCGGATGCGCGACATGATGCTGACGGGGCGCACCTATGGCGCCGACGAGGGCCGCATCCTCGGCTTCTGCGATTATGTCGTGCCGGCTGGCAGCGGCATGGAGAAGGCCCGGGCGCTGGCCACCCGCATCGCCGCCAACGCGCCGCTGACCAATTTCGCCCTCGTCCAGGTGCTGCCGCGCATCGTCGAGATGGACCCGGCGTCGGGCTATCTGACCGAGGCGCTGATGGCCGCGATCGCGCAAGGGGATGCCGAGGCCAAGCGCCGGCTGGAAGACTTCCTCGCCAAGCGCGCCCCCAAGGCGCTGCACGTCTGATACCAGGCGCACGAAGTGCTGACCGCACCCTAGCGCCTGAAGGACAGAAGATTTCTCATATGCCCCAATGGTATGAGAAATCTGCATCGGAATGCCAAAGAGTCCTCTTCGAGGATCTTTGGGATGATCCCGGTGCCGCCCGGATCCTCCCGGGCGGCCGGCGACGCCCCTTCTTTCCCGTCCCGATCCGGCAGAGGCGTCCTCTGCCCTTTTCCCCCCACGCCCGGATTGCGCGGGGGACGATGTCCCGACGAAACTATCTGACCAAAACGAGACGGACCGCCCCGGCATGCCCGGTCACGCGCGAATTCCGTCCTGGGAGGACCCATGTCGCAGGCAGCGATCGAGATTCCGGCTCTCCGGCCGGAAGACCAGCCCATGCGCGCCATCCGGCTCGGCCGCTATCATCACCATGTCGAGCGCCGCTCCGATGGCGCCCTGGTGATTTCCGCCAGCGAGCCGCTGGAAGCCTGGCCGCAGCGCCTCACGGAAAAGCTGCTCTACTGGGCCGGCCGTACTCCGGACCGCACCTTCATTGCCCGGCGCGGGCCGGACCGGAAATGGATCCGCATCACCTATGCCGAGGCGCTGGACAAGGTGACCCGGCTGGCGAGCGCCTTCCTCGCCCGCGGTCTCTCCGCCGAGCGCCCGATCATGATCCTCTCCGGCAACGGGCTGGAACATGCCATGATCGCGCTGGCCGCGCTCCATGCCGGCATTCCCTATGCCCCGATCTCGGCCGCCTATTCGCTGATCTCCGGCGATTTCGCCAAGCTGAAGCACATCGCCGGCGTGATGACGCCGGGCCTCGTCTTTGCCGATGATGGCGCCGCCTTCGCCCGCGCCTTCCGCACCGTCTTCCCCGAGGGCGCGGAAATCGTCACGGCCACGCCGACGCCGGACGACATCGCCGCCACCTCCTATGCCGACCTGCTCGCCACCGCGCCGAGCCCGGAGGTCGAGACGGCCTTCGCCGCCGTCGGTCCCGATACGGTCGCCAAGATCCTCTTCACCTCCGGCTCCACCGGCTCGCCGAAGGGTGTCATCAACACCCAGCGCATGATCTGCGCCAATCAGGTGATGCTGAACTCCATCTTCCGCTTCCTGCGCCACACCCCGCCCATTCTGGTGGACTGGTTGCCGTGGAGCCACACCTTCGGCGGCAACCACAATTTCGGCATCGTCCTCTTCAACGGCGGCACCTTCTACATCGACGATGGCAAGCCCGTGCCCGGCGCCATCGAGGAGACCATCCGCAACCTGCGCGAGATTTCGCCGACGCTCTATTTCAACGTCCCGAAGGGCTACGAGTGCCTCGTGCCCTATCTGGAGGCGGAACCGGCACTGCGGGAAACCTTCTTCCAGCATCTGGAAATGAACTACTTTGCCGGCGCAGGATTGACCGAGCATGTCTGGGAGGCGCTCGATCATCTGGCGCTCAGGACCATCGGCTACCGTGTGCCGATGCTGACCGGCCTCGGCTCCACCGAGACCGCGCCCTTTGCCGTCACCTGTGACGAGACCAACGCCCATTCCGGCCATGTCGGCCTGCCGGTGCCGGGCGTCGAGCTGAAGCTCGCTCCGGTCGAGGGCAAGCTGGAAGCGCGGATGCGCGGCCCCTCCATCACGCCGGGCTACTGGCGCGCGCCGGAGCCGACGTCCAAGGCCTTCGACGAGGAAGGCTTCTACAAGATGGGCGACGCGCTGAAATTCGTCGATCCCGATGACATCAGCCGCGGTCTGCTGTTCGATGGCCGCATCAGCGAGGATTACAAGCTCGCCACCGGCACCTGGGTGAGCGTCGGCCCGATGAAGGCGAAATTCGTCACCGCCTTCGCCCCGTTCGTGAAGGAAGTCGTGCTCGCCGGCATCAACCGCGACGACATCCGCGTGCTCGTCTTCCCGGACATCGACGGCTGCCGCAAGCTCTCGTCGGATCTGACCTTTGCCGATCAGGCCGCGATTGCCGCCCATCCGGCGGTGCGGGCGGTGTTCCACGAGCGCCTTCTCGCCTTCCAGGCGACGGCAACCGGCTCGTCCTCCCGGGTCGTAGCCCTCTCCATCCTGGCCGAGCCGCCCTCCATCGACGCCGGCGAGATCACCGACAAGGGCTCCATCAACCAGCGCGCCGTGCTCACCTGCCGGGCCGGTCTGGTGGAGGACCTCTATGCCGAGCATCCGCCCGAGCACGTCATCACCCTCTGATCCCGTCCCGAACGGCCTGATTTTCCTTTGAGGATTTCCCCATGAGCTACCCGCATGGCCTGCGCGCCGACTGGGATGATGTGTGGCTGGTCGATGGCGCCCGCACGCCCTTTGCCGACTATAACGGCCCGCTCTCGCCGGTCTCTCCCATTGATCTCGGCATCAAGGCCGGCCGCGAGGCGCTGAAGAAATCCGGCATCTCGCCGTCGGACATCGGCACCGTTGTTGCCGGTTCCATGGCCCAGGCGAGCTTTGACGCCTACATGACGCCGCGTCACATCGGCCTTTATTGCGGCGTGCCGATCGAAGTGCCGGCCCATCTGGTGCAGCGCATCTGCGGCACCGGCGTGGAGGTGCTGATGCAGGCGGCCGACCACATCACCAACCGCGGCGCCGGCGCGGCCCTCTGCGTCGGGGCGGAATCCATGAGCCGCAACCCGGTCGCCGCCTACACCCATCGCGGCGGCTTCCGCATGGGGCAGGTGGAGTTCAAGGATTTCCTCTGGGAAGCCCTCATCGACCCCGCCGCCGATGTCACCATGGGCGGCACCGCCGAAAATCTCGCCCGCCAGTATCAGATCACCCGCGAGGAAGTGGACGTCTTTGCCGCCCGCTCCTTCGACCGGGCCCTGAAGGCCCGCGCCGACGGCTTCTATGACGACGAGATCGTGCCCGTCTCGACGGAAGTCTTCGAGCTCGACGGTTATAACCCGCGCGGCATCAAGCTCGACCGCAAGACCGGCACCGTCGCCGCCGACACCCATGTCCGCCCGTCGCCGCTCGAAGCCCTCGCCAAGATCCGTCCGGCCTTCGGCGGCGTACAGACCGGCGGCAACTCCTCCGCCGTCGTCGATGGTGCTGCCGCCGCCGTGCTCGCCTCCGGCGCGTTCCTGAAGGAAAAGGGCAAGACCCCGCTCGCCCGCATCGTCGCCGGCGCCGTCGTCGGCTGCCCGCCGGAGATCATGGGCATCGGCCCGGTCCCCGCCATCCGCGCCCTGCTCGATCATGTCGGCCTGCCGCTCGCCGAGATCGACCGCATCGAGATCAACGAGGCCTTCGGCGCCCAGATCCTCGCCTGCGTCAAGGAGCTCGGCCTCGACGAGGCGAAGCTCAACGTCAACGGCGGCGCCATCGCCATCGGTCATCCGCTGGGCGCCACCGGCGTGCGCCTCAGCCTGACACTCGCCCGCGAACTCGCCCGCTCCGGCCTGCGCTATGGCATCGCCTCGGCCTGCATCGGCGGCGGTCAGGGCATCGCGCTGCTCATCGAGAACCCGGCGGCTGTGGCCTCGGCTGCGTGATCGGCGGGCTGCCGCCCGCACCCGCCCGGAGGTTGGCACCACCGGACCTCCTCCTTTTTTTTCAAAAAAAAGTGGTGGGGGGGGGAGGCTGTGCCTCCCGGGCGGGGGCTGGGGGCGGCAGCCCCCAAAGGACCGGCACGACGGCAGCCGGATTGCATTTCGGAGTAAAGAGACATGAACCCGAACGGATTGGCCGCGCTGGTGACGGGTGGCGGCTCGGGGCTGGGGGCGGCGACGGCGCGGGCGCTGGCGAAGGCTGGCGCGCGGGTGGCGGTGCTTGACCGGAACAAGGACGCTGCGGAGGCCGTGGCGGCGGAAATCGGCGGGCTCGCCTGTCCGGTGGATGTCGCCGATGCGACGGCTGCGGCCGAGGCGATTGCGGCGGCGAAGGCGGCGCACGGGACCGCGCGGATCCTGGTCAACTGTGCCGGGATCGGTGTGGCGGGGCGCATTCTGGGGCGCAATGGCCCGATGGCGCTGGAGGATTTCGACCGGGTGATCCGGGTGAACCTCGTCGGCTCCTTCAACATGCTGCGGCTGGCGGCGGCCGATATGGCAGCCGCCGAGCCGCTGCCGACGGGCGAGCGCGGCGTGGTGATTTCCACGGCTTCGGTGGCGGCGTTCGAGGGCCAGCTGGGGCAGGCGGCCTATGCGGCCTCCAAGGGCGGCATTGTCGCGCTGACCCTGCCGGCGGCGCGCGAGTTCGCGCCCTATGGCATCCGCGTGCTGGCGCTGGCCCCGGGGCTGTTCCTGACGCCGCTGCTCGCCAACCTGCCGGAAGCCGCCCAGCAGAGCCTGGCATCGTCGATCCCGTTCCCGAACCGGCTGGGGGCGGCCGACGAGTTTGCCGCGCTCGCCCTGCATGCCGTCGAGAACACCTATCTGAATGGCGAGGTGATCCGCATCGACGGCGCCCTGCGCCTGCCGCCGCGCTGAGGGGAGGGGAGCCGATGACCACGAAATTCCGCGTGCTGCGCCAGATCAAGATCGAGTTCGGCGACTGCGATCCGGCCGGGATCGTCTTCAACCCGCGTTATTTCGCCTTCTTCGAT
>JBBSSF010000161.1:0-7475 GCA_038242345.1 Hyphomicrobiales bacterium | reverse complement strand
ACGAGGGAATAGCTGCCATCATCGCCGCTGACGCTCTTCATGTAGAGGAGATTGTCGACGCCGACGACCTGGGCCTCGATGGGCTGGGCGACGGTGGATTCCACCACGCCGGCCGAGGCGCCCGGAAACATCGTCGTCACCGACACCTGGGGCGGGATGATGTCGGGATATTGCGCCACCGGGATGACGAGGAGGGAGAGCAGGCCGGCGATCACGGTGACGATCGCGATCACGATCGCCAGACGCGGCCGGTCGACGAAGACCGAGGAGAGCATGGGCCTCAGCCTCCGAAGCTGGCAGCCGGGGTGGCGCGCACGGCGGCCCCGGGACGGATGTTCTGGAAGCCGTCGACGATCACCGGCTCGCCGGGCTTCACGCCCTCGGCGATGATCGAGTCCGTGCCCTGCTGGCCGGAGACCTTCACCCGGCGCACCACGGCCTTGCCGTCCTCGACGACGAAGACATAGAGCCCGGCCTGATCGGCGATCAGCGCCGCCTGGGGGATGAGCAGCTCGTCCTCGGGCTTGCCGACGGTGAGATCGACGCGCACCAGCTGGCCGTCGATGAGGGCACCATCGGGATTGGGCAGGGTGGCGCGCAGGTTGAGGGTGTCGGTCGTGCGGTCGACGCTGACGTCGATATAATTGAGCCTGCCGACCTCGCCATAAGTAGAGCCGTCGGCGAAGCGCACGCGGACCTCAAGGGAGTCGGCCGCTCCTTTGCCGGCCGCGCCCTGCGCCCGGGCTTCCAGGAAATCGCGCTGGCTGATCGGGAACACGACATACATCGGGTTCTGGCTGACCACGAGGGCCAGCGGCCCGCTCTCCGGCCCGATGATGTGGCCCTTGGTGTAGGTCGAGCGGCCGATGCGGCCGGTGATCGGCGAGGTGATGTCGGTGTAGCCGAGATTGATCTCGGCGGTCTTCAGGGCGGCTTCCGCCGTGAGCACGTCGCCGCGGGCCGAGGCTTCGTCGGCCGCCGCCTGATCGCGGTTGGCGACCGAGCCGGTGTTGCGGTCGACGAGGGTCTGGGCGCGGTCGCGCTGGAGCTTGGCGAGTTCGAGGGACGCCTGGGCATGGGAGAGCCGGCCCCTGGCCGCTTCGACATCGGCCTCGAACAGCGGCTTCTCGATGCGGAACAGCGGCTCGCCTTCCGTGACCATCTGCCCTTCGGTGAAGAGCACGGCTTCGAGCATGCCCTTGACCCGGGCCCGGATGTCGACCCGCTCCGGCGCCTCGATGCGGCCGACGAATTCCGCCGTGCGGTTGACCGGCTTCAGCGTGGCGATGGCCACGCCCACCGGGACGCCGCCGGCCTCCTGTGCCCGCCCCGCGGCCCCGCCGAGCACAAGGCCCAGCCCCACGACAGCGGCCATTCCGGCTGCCCTGATCCGCATTCCGCCCACTCCCCCGAACAGCCGGATCCGGGGCCCCGGAACGGGGCCGCCGGCCGGCGGAATCCCTGCATTCCCGTCCACTGTGTCCGGTTCACTGTGTCCGGTCCGCAGAAGCCGGTCGAGCCCCCGGACGGGACCATCTTGCCGACGAGTTTGTCCCGCGGGATGTGTCCGGCTGCCAGTGGGAGAGAGAGCGCAGGTTGTCGCAGGGGACACGCCCGGAGGGCGCGCGCGCGGGCTCAGCGCGCCGCGAAGATGCGGCCGAGGGTGTTCAGCAGGATCTGGGCGGCGAGCACCGCCGTCGAGCCGGAATGGTCATAGTCCGGCGCGACTTCCACCAGATCCATGCCGACGATCGGCCCGCGCTTCGCCAGCCCGGCGATCAGCTCCAGGATCTCATAATAGATGAAGCCGCCATGGCTGGGTGTGCCGGTGCCGGGTGCGATCGACGGGTCGAAGCCGTCGATGTCGAGGGTGATGTAGTAGCGCCTGCCCTCGGGGATGCGGGCGAGCACCGCATCCACGCCGAGCTTGCGGAACTGGCGCACCGAGAGGATGTCCGATCCCATGGCGCGGGCGGCGTCATAGCCTTCCCGCGCGGTGGAGGAGACATTGCGGATGCCGAGCTGGGTGAGGCCGGTCACCCACGGCTTTTCCGCCGCCCGCCGCATCGGGCTGCCATGGCCGCAGCGCACGCCATGGCGTGCATCGACGAAATCCAGATGGGCGTCGATCTGCACCAGATGGACCGGTTCCTGATCGCTGAAGGCGTTGATGCAGGGAATGTTGACCGAATGGTCGCCGCCCAGCACCACCGGCAGGGCGCCGGCCTTCAGGATCGCCCGCACGCCGGCCTCGATGTTGGCGTGGCTGCGCTCCGTGTCGGTGTGGATGATGTCGGCATCGCCGATGTCGACGATGCGCACGCCGTCCAGATAGGTGACGTCGTCCTCATGGTCATAGGCGCCGGCATGGCCGAAGGAGAACAGCGTCGACGCCTCGCGGATCGAGCGCGGCCCGAAGCGGGCGCCGGCGCGCCACTGGGTGCCGAAATCGAACGGCGCACCCAGTACCGCCACATCGGCGTCGATGGCGTCCCAGTTCTCCACATAGCGGCTCTTGGCAAAGGTGGAGATGCCGACAAAGGGCAGATTCAGACGGCCGGTGTCATAGGCGTTCATGGGCGCGGTGCTCCGTTGAGGGAATGGCGGGCTGCCGCCCGCACCCGCCCGGAGACCCGAGGGGCTCCGGACCCCTCCCCTCTTTTTTTAAGAAAAACTGAAGGGTCCGGGAGGCTGTGCCTCCCGGATGGGGGCTCGGGGGCGATCGCCCCCGAAAGGTCAGATCGCGCGTTCGCGCCAGGTCTCCAGGAATTCGGCCAGCCGGGCGCTCTTGGGGGCGCGGAAGAGTTGCTTCGGATCCCCTTCCTCGACGATGACGCCGCCATCCATGAACACGGTGCGATTGGCCGCGTGGGCGGCGAAACCCATTTCGTGGGTGACGATGACCATGGTCATGCCTTCGGCAGCCAGCGTCTTCATGACCGAGAGCACCTCGCCGACAAGCTGCGGATCAAGGGCGGAGGTGGGTTCGTCGAACAGCATCGCCCGCGGCTTCACGGCGAGCGCCCGGGCGATCGCCACGCGCTGCTTCTGCCCGCCGGAAAGCTGGTCGGGAAAATTGCGGGCGTGGCTGGCAAGGCCGACCCGGCCGAGCATTTCCATGCCCAGCGCGTCCGCCTCCTTGCGCCCCATGCCCCGCGCGAGCTTGAGGGCGAGGGTGACGTTGGCGAGCGCGGAGAGGTGCGGCCAGAGGTGGAAATGCTGGAACACCATGCCGAGCGGCGCGCGGGCTTCGGCCAGTTCCTGTTCGCCCTGAAGCTCGCGTCCCATGGGCGTGTCGCGCCAGCCCATCAGGCGGCCGAACACGGTGATGTCGCCGGCATCATAGGGGTCGAGAAAGGCCATGGCGCGCAGGAGCGTCGACTTGCCGGAGCCGGACGGGCCGATGATGCAGACGACGTCGCCCTCGAAGATGTCGAGATCGATGCCGTTCAGCACGGTGCGCGGGCCGAAGCTCTTCTTCAGGCCGCGGATGGAGAGGGCGGGCAGCGGGGCGGTCTCGGTCATCGGGTTCACTTCTGTGCGGCGCCGAGGCGGCGTTCGGCGGCACGGCCCGTGCGCGCAAGGGTTTCCACGGCGGCCCAATAGAGGAGGGCCGCGACGAGATAGGGGGTGACGGCGGAGAAGGTGAGGTTGGCGATCTCCCCGGCGGTCTTGGTCAGCTCGGGAACCGTGATGATCGAGAGGACGGCGGATTCCTTCAGGAGGTTGATCGCCTGGCCGGTGCCCGGCGGCAGGATCAGCCTGAGCGCCCCGGGCATCTGGATATGGAGGAAGATCTGCGTCCGGCCGAGCCCCAGCATCCGGGCGGCCTCGATCTCGCCCGGCGGCACGGCATTGAGGCCGGCCCGGTAGATCTCGGCAAAGTAGCCGGCGCCATAGAGACCGAGCCCGGCAATGCCGGCGGTGGGCGCATCGAGCAGAAGGCCGACGGAGGGCCCGCCATAGTAGACGAGGAACAGCAGGATCACGAGCGGCGCGCCGCGCATCAGCTCCACATAGAGCCGGGCCGGAACCGAGAGAACTGTCCGGCGCGAGCGCAGTGCCAGCGCCACCGGCAGGCCGAGCAGGAGGGCGATCGCCAGACCCGCGGCCGTGACCCCGAGGGTGATGGCGAAGGCCCGGATGAACAGGGCGACGAACTCGGGCGAAAGAAGGGTCATCACCGGCTTCCCCCATGGGCGAGGCGACGTTCGACGAGGAGGCCGGCGCCGGCCAGCACCGCGGCAATCGCCAGATAGGCGACGAGCGCGAGCGTGTAGGCTTCCAGAGGATGGAAGGTGGCGGAGGCGATCTGCTGGGCCCGCCGGGTGATCTCGGTGACGGCGATCACGGAGACCAGCGACGAGTTCTTGATGAGGGCGAGCGCCTCGGAGATGAGGGCGGGCAGCATCAGGCGGATCGCCTGGGGTGCCTCGATGCGGACGAGGATCTGCGCCCGGGTGAGACCGAGGAGGCGGGCGGCCTCCAGCTGGCCGGCCGGGATGGCGCTCAGCCCGGCCCGGTAGATTTCCGACTGGAAGGCGGCGGTGTTGAGGGCGAGCGCAACGATCGCCGCCAGCACGGGGGCCACCTTCAGCCCGAAGCTCATGGGCAGATAGAAGACGATGATGAGCTGGACGAGGATCGGCGTGCCGCGCCAGAAGGAGCGGTAGATTCCGCTCGTCCAGCGCGCGGCGCGGCTGTCGGACAGCGCCGCCCGGGCAATCAGGAGCCCGAGCGGACAGCCGATCAGGAGCGCGATGCCACTGACCAGCAGCGTCATCATCAGTCCGTCCAGAAGGACGGGATAGGTCTGGTGCAGCATGGCCAGCATCGGCGCGCTCCCCGCGGAGGAGGGATCAGGCCCGGATCACTTGCCCGGGACGGGAAGAACCGTCGGCAGCTCCATCGGCGCGCCGAACCACTTCACCTGAAGCTCGGCCATCCGGCCCGACTGGATCAGCTTGACGAGTTCCGCGTCGATGAGGGCGTTGAGGGCGGCGCTGTCGGCATCCTTGCGGCCGGCCCAGGAGAAATAGGTCTTGGGGCCGAAGGTCGGCAGCACCACCTCGAACACGTCCGGGCGCTGGCGCTGGGCTTCCAGAAGGTTCGGCAGCGAGTTCACCACGGCGCGGATGCGGCCGGCGCCCAGATCGGCATAGGCTTCGGAAAAATCCGTGTAGGTGGTGATGCCGGCAACCGGGGTGCCCCTGGCCTTCAGCTCGCCCGCCAGCGTCTCCAGCGCCTGAAGCTGGGCCGAGCCCGCCTGGGAGCCGACGGGCTTGCCGGCGATGTCCTCGGGCTTCGTGATCGCGCCGTCGCCCTTGCGCTTCAGGATCGCCATGGTGGCGTCCGCCACCGGCACGGAGAGATGGTAGGTCTCGAAGCGCTCCGGCGTCACGGTGACGGAGGTGACGACATAGTCGAAGCGCCTGGCGGCCAGCCCCGGCAGGATGCCCTGCCAGGGCAGGTCCAGCCGCTCCAGCGTCACCCCGGGCAGATCCTTCATGATCTCGGCCATGATGTCGGCCGAGTAGCCGACGATCACGCCATTTTCCACGAACTCGAACGGCGGAAAGCGGGCTTCCGTGCCGACGGTCAGTTCGCCCTTCTGCTTCACCTCGGAGAGCACGTCGGCCCGGGCGCCGGGGGCGACCAGAAGCACAAGACCGAGAGCGGCGACAGCGCCGGCAAGCACGGTGCGGCGGAGAACAGCGGGAGCGGGCATCGGCAGGTCCCTCCGGTGGGAGCGGGGTGGCTCGGAATTCGGCAGTGGCGTTTCGATGAGCAGAGAGAACCACGCCGCTTGTTCCCGAAAAATAGTCCTCTGTTTATACTCACATTGAAATTCATGATGTGAACGGAGGCCCCCGCCGATGCAGGTGGCGCAATCGGATCTGCGCTCGCTGATGGTGTTCCGCGCGGTGGTGGAGCACCGCAGCTTTCTCGGCGCCCAGGTGGCGCTGGGCATGAGCCAGTCGGCGGTCAGCTTCCACATCAAGGCGCTGGAGGACCGGTTCGGCTTCCGCCTGTGCCGGCGCGGCCGCTCCGGTTTCGAGCTGACAGACCGGGGCGCGGCGCTCTACGAGAAATCCAAGGCCCTGTTCATCGCCCTGAACGCCTTCGAGAGCGATGTCGGCACCTTGAAGCACCACATCACCGGCACCCTGCGGCTGGGGCTCGTCGACAACACCATCACCGACGAGGACCTGCCCATCCACCGGGTGATCGGCATCTTGAGCCGCAAGGCGCCGGAGGCGCTGGTGCGCATCATGATCGACGATCCGGAAGCGCTGGTGACGGAAGTCGGCAATGGTGGCATCGACATCGCCATCATTCCCGAGGTGCAGCCGGTGGCGGGGCTGAAGTTCACGCGCTTTCGCGACGAGCGCCACTCTCTCTATTGCGCCGTGGGCCATCCGCTCTTCGCCGTGCCGGCCGGGGAGCTGACGCTGGCCGCCATCGAGGCGCACCCGTTCGTCGTCCGGCCCTATGCCAACCGGCGGGAACTGCGCCATTTTCCGAATGCGGTGGTGAAGGCGTCGGCCTCCAACATGGAGGCCCAGGCGATGTTCGTGCTGTCCGGGCAGTTTCTCGGCTACCTGCCGGATCACTATGCCGACGCCTGGATGCGCCAGGGCCGCTTCCGCGCCCTGCTGCCGGAGGAGACGGGGCTGCTGTCGCCCTTCATGATCGCGACGCGCCAGGCCGAGCGCCCGCCTTCGGTGCTGGACCTGTTCATGCGCGAACTCGCCGGCCTTGCCTCCGAACGGCTGCACCGCAGCGAGGCCGCCCGGCTGCGGGGCTGATACCAAAGATCCTTGAAAAGGACTCTTTGGTATTCCGGTTCAGATTTCCCATGTCCCTGGGGCATATGGGAAATCTGCTGACCTTCAGGCGCTAAGGTGCGGTCAGCACTTCGTGCGCCTGGTATCAGGCGCTTCATCCCCCCGACAAACGGGCTCTCAGCCGCGCCAGAAGCGCGGCAGGAACAGCACGAGGATGGTGAAGAGTTCGAGGCGCCCGAGCATCATCGCGAAGGTCAGCAGCCACTTGGCCATGTCCGGCAGGGTGGAGAAATTGCCGGCCGGCCCGATGATCGGCCCGAGACCGGGGCCGACATTGGACAGCGCCGTCACCGCGCCGGACGCGCTCGTCAGGAAATCGAGGTCCAGCGCCATCAGCGCGATGGTGAGGCTGGAATAACTGATGAAGAACACCGAGAAGAAGGCCACCACCGAGCCGATCACTTCCGTGTCGATGAGCTTCTCGCCATAGGTGGTCGGAAACACGCCGCGCGGATAGAGCAGGCGCATGAAGTGGGTGCGCAGCATCAGCCACAGGATCTCGAAGCGGAAAACCTTGATGCCGCCGGAGGTGGAGCCGGTGCAGCCGCCGATGAAGGTGAGGCCGAAGAACAGGCCGACGGCGGCATTGCCCCAGAGGGTGTAATCCGTCGAGGCATAGCCGGTGGT
>JBBSSF010000160.1:0-7482 GCA_038242345.1 Hyphomicrobiales bacterium | reverse complement strand
GGTGCACGGCAATTTCTACGGCACCCCGCGCGAGCCCGTGGACCAGCAGCTTGCCGCCGGCCGGGACGTCCTCTTCGACATCGACTGGCAGGGCACGCTTCAGCTCTATGAGGCGGCGCGGGAGGATGTGGTCTCCATCTTCGTGCTGCCGCCCTCGGCGTCCGAGCTGCGCGCCCGGCTGGAGCGCCGCGCCGAGGATGCGCCGGAGGTGATCGCCAAGCGGCTGCACAATGCCCGCACCGAGCTCGGCCACTGGGTCGAATATGACTATGTGGTGGTGAACGACGATCTCGACCGGGCCTTTTCCGGTATCCGCGCCATTCTGGCGGCCGAACGCCTGCGTCGCGCCCGCCGTCCGTCCATCGGTGCCTTCGTCGACCGGCTCTGCACGGATCTCTGATCTCCGGCCGGCGAGCCATCGTGCCGCGCCCGCTGCCCTGACTGTGTCTCAATTCGGCAACATTGTCGTATTCGGGTGACAGTCGACGCGTCCATGATTCGGGTGATGGACGCGGGGCACAAGGGAGCGGACATGGCGATCAGCACCGGGACGGTATCGGAGCCACCGGCCGAGCGCGCCCACGAGAGCGCGGACCGGCGGGTGCGCCTGATCGGCAATGTCGCCGCGGTGCTGGCGCTGGCCTCCGTCACCGTCACTTTCGTCGTGCTCACCGGGCTCACCCCGGTCGCCCCGACCATGGGGATCGTCGAGGCGGCCATGGCCGTCAACGGCGTCATCGTGGCGGTGCTCCTCGGCACCATCATCTGGGACGTGCGCACCCTGGTGATCGCCCGCTGGCGCGGCCGCGCCGCCTCCCAGCTCCATGGCCGCATCGTCGCGCTGTTCAGCGTGATTGCCGTGCTGCCGGCGATCCTGATCGCCATCCTCGCCACCATCACCCTCAATCGCGGCCTCGACCGCTGGTTCGAGGAGCGCACCCGCGGCATCGTCGACAATGCGGTGGCCGTCGCCAATGCCTATGTGCAGGAGCACGCCGGCGTGCTGCGCACCGACCTGGTGGCCATGGCGCTCGACATCAACCGCGCCAAGCCGGTGTGGGAGCGCGACAATCCCCGCTTCGATTCCTTCTTCCAGGCCCAGGCCTCCATCCGGCTGATCCCCGCCGCCTACATGATCCGCAGCGACGGCACGGTGATCGCGCGGACCGTCTATGATCCCGAGCGGCGGGTGCGCATGCCGCCGCCCGATGCCTTGAAGGCGGCGGCCTCCGGCAAGCCGGTGATGATCGCGCCGGGGGATGCCGATCAGGTCGGCGGCATCCTGAAGCTGGAAGCCTATGACGACCTCTATCTCTACATCGTCCGCAACATGGACCGCCGGGTGACGGACTATCTCCGCGTCGCCCAGGAGGATGCGGATGCCTACAAGGACATGGAAGAGAGCCGCATGGGCGTGCAGGTGGCCTTCGCCCAGGTCTATGTCGGCATCGCCCTCGTGCTGCTGCTGGCCGCCGCCCGCTTCGGCATGGGGCTCGCCAACCAGCTTGTCAGTCCGATCCGGCGGCTGATCTTTGCCGCCGATCAGGTCGCCCACGGCAATCTCTATGCCCGCGTGCCCACCGACCGGCGCGATGGCGACCTTGCCCATCTGGGCGACACCTTCAACGCCATGACCGGCCAGCTGCGTACCCAGCGCGAGGACCTGCTCGCCGCCAACGACCAGATCGACCGCCGTCGCCGCTTCACGGAAGCCGTGCTGGCCGGCGTCACCGCCGGCGTCATCGGCGTCGACGAGCATGGCGTCATCTCGCTGGTGAACAGCTCCGCCCTCGCGCTTCTCGGCACCGAGGACGACAGCTCCCTTGTCGGCCAGCCGGCGGCGGAAGCGGTTCCCGAACTTGCCGGTCTCGTTTCCGGCGCGCTGGAGGAGGGGGCGCGGCCGCGTCAGGGCGAGATCAGCCTGGTGCGCGGCGGGCGCGAGCGCATCGTGGTGGTGCGCACCACCGCCCACCGCTCGGGCCGGCGCGCGCCGGGCCTCGTCGTCACCCTCGACGACATCACCGATCTTGTGGCCGCCCAGCGCACCAGCGCCTGGGCCGATGTGGCACGCCGCATCGCCCACGAGATCAAGAACCCGCTGACCCCGATCCAGCTGTCGGCCGAGCGCATCAAGCGGCGCTATGGCCGGCGGGTGGAGGATGACCGCGGCGTGTTCGACCAGTGCATCGACACCATCGTCCGCCAGGTGGGCGACATCGGCCGCATGGTGGACGAGTTCTCCTCCTTCGCCCGCATGCCGAAGCCGGTGATGGCCGAGCGCGACCTGACCGAGGCGGTGCGCGAGGCGGTGTTCGTGCAGTCCGTCGGCCGGGCCGATGTGGAGGTGAAGACGGTGTTCGACGAGGAGCCGCTGATTGCCCGCTTCGATCACCGGCTCATCACCCAGGCGGTGGCCAATGTGGTGAAGAATGCTGCCGAGGCCATCGAGGCGGTACCCGAGGAAGAGCGCGGCCCGGGGCTCGTCGAGGTGCATGTGCACCGCGAGGGCGACGGACCGATGGTGATGATCGACGTCATCGACAATGGCATCGGCCTGCCGGCGGAAAACCGCCAGCGGCTGCTGGAGCCCTACATGACCACCCGGGAAAAGGGCACCGGTCTGGGCCTCGCCATCGTTGGCAAGATCATGGACGAGCATGGCGGTCGCATCGAGCTCCTGGACGCCCCGGCGGTGGCCGAGGGCGGACGCGGCGCCTGCGTGCGTCTGGTGCTGAATATCCAGGGCGGGGCCGGGGCCCCGACGGAACAGGTCGCCGGCTCCGGCGGACGGATGCGCGCGGCTCTCGCCGGGCGCCCCGCCGGGGCATGACACGCGCCGCCCGCCCGATGACCGGGCGCGGCGGATGGACAGGATGAACCCGGTGGCCGCAACAGGCTCCGGTCCGGGCGTCCCGTGGCGGGCGCCGGATGCGGAGCGCGGACACCCGAGACAGACGAAAACCGGACGGGAAAAGATGGCGCACGACATTCTGATCGTCGACGATGAAGCCGACATCCGCGATCTCGTCGCCGGCCTGCTCGATGACGAGGGCTATGGCACGCGCACCGCGGGCTCCGTGGACGAGGCGCTGGGCGCCATCGCCCGGCGCCGGCCGTCGCTGGTCTATCTCGACATCTGGCTGCAGGGCAGCCGCATGGATGGTCTCCAGCTTCTGGACGCCATCAAGAAGGATCATCCCGACCTGCCGGTGGTGATGATCTCGGGCCATGGCAACATCGAGACCGCCGTTTCAGCCATCCGGCGCGGCGCCTATGACTATATCGAGAAGCCCTTCAAGGCCGATCGTCTGGTCCTCGTCACCGAACGGGCGCTGGAGACGGTGACACTGAAGCGCGAGATCCGCGCCCTCAAGGAGCGCGCCACCGAAGGCGGCGACCTTGTCGGCTCCTCGGCCGCCATGACGACCCTGCGCAACGCCATCGAGCGGGTCGGCCCCACCAACAGCCGCGTGCTCATCACCGGTGCGTCCGGGGCCGGCAAGGAACTGGTGGCGCGTGCCATCCACGAGCGCTCCCAGCGCCGCACCGGGCCGTTCGTGGTGATGCACGCCGCCACCATCACGCCCGAGGCGATGGAGGAGGCCCTCTTCGGCGTCGAGGCCGGTGCCGGCCGCACCCGCCGCGTCGGCGCCCTGGAGGAGGCCCATGGCGGCACCCTCTATCTCGACGAGATCGCCGACATGCCGCGCGAGACCCAGAACCGCATCCTGCGGGTTCTGGTGGAGCAGAGCTTCACCCGGGTGGGCGGCGCCACCAAGGTGCAGGTGGACGTGCGCGTGCTCTCGTCCACGGCCCGCGACATCGAGGCCCAGATTGCCGAGGGCGGCTTCCGCGAGGACCTGTTCCATCGCCTGTCCGTGGTGCCGGTGCGGGTGCCGGCGCTGGCGGAGCGGCGCGAGGACATCGGCGAGCTGGTGCAGCACTTCATGGACCAGATTTCCCGCTCCACCGGCCTGCCGATCCGCAGGCTTGGCGATGATGCGCTGGCGGTTCTCCAGGCCCATGACTGGCCGGGCAACATCCGCCAGCTGCGCAACAATGTGGAGCGGCTGATGATCCTGACCCGGGCCGATCCGGAGGCCGTCATCACCGCCGATCTGCTGCCGGCCGAAGTCGGCGCCATGGTGCCGGCGCTGCCGACCGGCACCGGCGGCGAGCATCTGATGGCCATGCCGCTGCGCGACGCCCGCGAGGTGTTCGAGCGCGATTATCTGAAGGCCCAGATCGGCCGCTTCGGCGGCAACATCTCGCGCACGGCGGAGTTCGTCGGCATGGAGCGCTCGGCGCTGCACCGCAAGCTCAAGTCCCTCGGCATCGCCTGATCCCCGGCCTGCCGCCGCCCCTGTTGCCCGCCCCCGTGACCCGCCCGCAGTCCGTTGCGGGGGAGGTCCGGGCGCGGCCCCCTTTTCGGAGTTGTGTACCCCCCGTGTCCCGCATTGCCTATGTGAACGGCCGCTATCTGCCGCATTGGTCGGCCTCGGTTTCCATCGACGACCGCGGCTACCAGTTCGCCGATGGCATCTATGAAGTCTGCGAGGTCAGCAACGGCGCGCTCATCGACCCGACCCGCCATCTCGACCGTCTCGACCGGTCACTGGCCGAACTGCGCATTGCGGCGCCGATGAACCGGGCCGGGCTGATGGTGCTGATGCGCGAGATCGCCCGCCGCAACCGGGTGCGGGACGGCATCGTCTATCTCCCGGTGAGCCGGGGCTGGGCGCCGCGCGATCAGGGTTTTCGGGTGCCGCCGGTGAAGCCCGCGCTGGTGGCGACCGCCCATGCCATCGACCCGGCCGTGGGCGCCGCCCGGGCGGCGCGCGGCGTGGCCGTCATCTCGCTGCCGGACGAGCGCTGGGCCCGGGTGGACATCAAGACCCCCGGCCTCATTGGCAATGTGCTGGCCAAGCAGGCGGCCCGGGATGCCGGGGCGCACGAGGCCTTCCTCGTCGACCGCGACGGCTTCGTGACCGAGGGGGCATCCACGAATGTGTGGATGGTGACAGCCGATGGCGCTCTCGTCACCCGGCCGGCCGAGCGCGGCATCCTGCGCGGCATCACCCGCACCACCCTGATGGACGTGGCCGCCGGGCTGCAGATCCGGGTAATCGAGCGCCCCTTCACTGTCGCCGAGGCGCAGGGCGCGGCCGAAGTGTTCCTGTCCTCGGCCAGTCAGCATGCGATGCCGGTCATTTCCATCGACGGCGTGCCCGTCGGCGATGGCCGGCCGGGGCCGGTGACCGGACGTCTCCGGGCGACCTTCCGGGAGTTTGCCGAGCGCGTTCCGCTCTGAGGGGGCGGACGGCGGCATTGTTGCAAGCCGGACGCGCGCTGCGGCCGTGTTGGTCGCCACGCGGGTGGTGGTTTGACGGATCCGCAAACTTTCCGCAAAGTCGGGTAAACCTGCGGACATGCCGGCCGCAGGCACCAAGAAAGCGCGATTCTCCGTCTTCCTCCCAGAGCGGAGAGCCAACGCGGGTCGAGGGCCCCGGATCCTGAACGGACCGGGCATCGCCGGATAACAACCCGGCCAATCCAATGGAGGCCACGGGTGAAAGAAACGAAGCAGATTACGCTCCCCAAGACACAAGAAAAAATCACGATCCAGAAGCCGGCAAAACCCGCAGCTCCTCCTGTCGAGCGGCCCCAGAACCTTCAGGATACGTTCCTGAATCATGTTCGCAAGGCGAAGACACCGCTGACGATCTTCCTCGTCAACGGCGTGAAGCTGCAGGGTGTGGTCACCTGGTTCGATAACTTCTGTGTGCTCCTGCGTCGCGACGGGCATTCGCAGCTCGTCTACAAGCACGCCATCTCGACGGTCATGCCGAATCAACCGGTGCAGCTGTTCGAGCCGGGCGAGGACGCCTGAGCCGACAACCACGAAAAGGCCTTTGCTTGAAAGAGCATCCTGACGACAAGTCTCCGCGCGGCGCTGACCGTCGCGCGGAGACGGACACCGAGACCCGGCACCGCCCCGAAAGCGGGTGGACCCGGCCGGTGCCCACCAAGGCGATCGTGATTGCTCCCGTGCGAGTGGGTCCGCGCGGGAGCCGCGAGCCGCTGCCCGATGGCGAACCGTCGCCCGCGCGCTCTCCCGAGGCGCGGCTGGCGGAAGCCGTTGGCCTGACCGAGGCGATCGATCTCGAGGTGGTGCGCGCCTTCATCGTGCGCCTCAATGATCCGCGCCCGGCGACCCTCTTCGGCACCGGCAAGGTCGAGGAGATTGCGGAGATCGTCGCCACAGAGGGCGCCGAGCTGGTGGTGGTCGACCATGCGCTGAGCCCCGTGCAGCAGCGCAATCTCGAACGGGCCTTCAAGGCCAAGGTGGTCGACCGGACCGCCCTCATTCTGGAAATCTTCGGGGCCCGCGCGCGCACCCGGGAAGGCACGCTCCAGGTGGAGCTGGCCCATCTCACCTGGCAGAAAAGCCGGCTGGTGCGCACCTGGACCCATCTGGAACGCCAGCGCGGCGGCTTCGGCTTCCTCGGCGGTCCCGGTGAAACCCAGATCGAGGCCGACCGGCGGCTGATCCAGGAGCGCATCAACCGCATCGAGGCCGATCTCGAGGACGTGAAGCGCACCCGGGCCCTGCACCGCAGCCAGCGCAAGAAGGTGCCCCATCCGGTGGTCGCCCTCGTCGGCTATACCAATGCCGGCAAGTCGACCCTCTTCAACCGGATGACCAAGGCCGAGGTGTTCGCCAAGGACCTGCTGTTCGCCACCCTAGACCCGACGCTGCGCCAGATCCGGCTGCCCCATGGCGGCGACGCCATCCTGTCGGACACCGTGGGCTTCATCTCGGATCTGCCCACCCATCTGGTCGCCGCCTTCCGGGCGACGCTGGAAGAGGTGGTGGAGGCCGATCTCGTGCTGCATGTGCGCGACATCAGCCATCCCGAGACCGAGGCCCAGGCGGCCGATGTCGCCGATACCCTGCATCTGCTCGGCATCGACGCCCGCGACCGCAACCGCGTGGTCGAGGTGTGGAACAAGGTCGACCTGCTGCCGGAAGAACGCCGCGAGAAGCTTCTGGCGGCCGGGGCTGATGGCCCGGTGGCCGTCTCGGCGCTGACGGGGGAGGGCCTCGACCGGCTGCTGAACCGGATCGAGCGCCACATCGCCCGCGACCGCCGCACCGTCCGCCTCGCCGTTCCCGTGACCGAAGGGCGCCTGCTCGCCTGGCTGCACGAGAACACCGAGGTGCTGGAGCGGCGCGATACCGACGAGGCCGTCTGGCTGTCGGTGCGGGTGCCCGAACGGGCGGCCGAGGAGCTGGTGCGCAAGGCCGGGCCGTTCGGGCGCGGCTGAGCCTCGTGCGCGTCGCAAAGGCATCCTCCGGATGCCGAATCCCGTGTCTCTGGTCGTGTGGCGGGCTGCCGCCCGCACCCGCCCGGAGACCCGGGGGTCTCCGGACCTCTCTCCCTTTTTCTATAAAAAGAAAACTGAGGGGGATGCGGGGAG